>DAIRCY010000026.1:0-24422 GCA_036796435.1 Acidimicrobiales bacterium | reverse complement strand
CGGTTCCGGCGCGTCCGCCCACGTCTTCCTCGCCGAGGACATGGTGTTGCAGCGGCGCGTCGCGGTGAAGGTGCTCCAGCCGGCGCTCGCGCGCGACGAGGCGTTCCTGCGCCGGTTCCGCGCCGAGGCCCGCTCCGTCGCCGCGCTGAACCACCCCCACGTCCTGCGCGTCTTCGACTGGGGGGAGGGGGAGGACGGGCCCTACCTCGTGCTCGAGTACCTCGAGGGCGGGAGCCTCTTCGACATGCTCGCCAGGGGCCGGCGGCTCTCGCCCGCCCAGGCGGCGCGCGTCGGCGCGCAGGCGGCAGACGGCCTCGCGTACGCCCACGCGCGCGGGATCGTCCATCGGGACGTGAAGCCCGCCAACGTCCTCTTCGACGAGGAGGGACGGGTCCGGGTGGCGGACTTCGGCGTCGCCCGGGCGCTTTCGAGCGCGTCCATGACGGACCCGGGCACGATGCTCGGCACCGTCCGCTACGCCTCCCCCGAGCAGGCGCAGGGACGGCAGCTCGACGGCCGCTCCGACGTCTACTCCCTCGGGCTCGTCCTCTACGAGGCAGTGACGGGGACGGTCCCCTTCGTCGGCGACACGCCGCACGCCACGCTGCAGGCGCGCGTGGGCGCGCAGCTGCCGGAGCACCCCGGCCTCGGGCCGCTTGCCCCGGTGCTCGCCTCGGCGTGCGCCCCTGCACTGGAGGACCGGCCCACCGCCACCCAGCTGGCGGCGCGGCTCCACGGGCTCGCAGACGGCCTGCCGGCGGGTGGGACGCTGCCTCTGGTCCGCCGCGGCCCGGTCGAGGACGCGGCGCTCGGCCTTCCCGAAGACGCCGACACCCGGCTCGGCTCCTCGGCGCGCGACGACCTCACCCTCGCCGGGACGGCGGCCGTCGCGATGGGTCTCGCGGCATCCGGGGCCGGCCTGGCCGACACCGGGGAGCCCACGGCGACAATCAAGGTGGGCGACGTCGCCGCGCCGGGAACCGTCCAGACGTTCCGTCGCCAGCGCCCCCCTCGCCGGTGGCCGTGGATCGTGGCGCTCGTCGTCGTCGTGGCGTGCCTCGTCGCCGCGGGGGTCGTGTACCTCCTGAGGAGCGGGGTGCTCACCGCGAGCTACGTCGTGCCCTCGGTCGTGCACCACACAGTCACAAGCGCCCGTCGGACGTTGCGCGCGCACCACTTCAAGGTGAAGGTCGACCCCGCGGTCAAGTCGACGACGGTGGCGCGCGGCCGCGTGGTCCGGCAGATCCCGGCGAGCGGGGTGACGCGCAAGGAGGGCACCACGGTCCAGATCGTCCCCTCTGCGGGGCCGCCGTCGGTGACCGTGCCGAGGCTCTCGAGCGACATGAACTGCACACTCGTGCGCCAGCTGCTCGCCGCGTCGCACCTCCGCGCGGACTGCCCCGCGGCCTCCACGTACTCGACCACGGTCCCCAAGGGCAACGTCCTCCAGTGGTCCTACGGCGGCACGCTCGAGCCGGCGACCGCCCCCTACGGCGCGACCATCAGCGTCACGGTCTCCGAAGGAAGACCGCCGGTCCAGGTCCCGTCGTTCGCCGGCCAGCCGTACAACCAGGCCGCAGCCACGCTGAGCTCCGACGGGCTCGTCGTGCGAGAGGCGCAGGCGTACTCGACAACGGTGCGTGCCGGAGACGTCATCGGCACGACACCACCCGCCGGCGCCACGTTGCCGGCCGGCACGGGGATCACGGTCACCGTCTCGAAGGGCCCCTCCGAGGTGCCCGTGCCCACAGTGGTCGGCCTCACAGTCGCCAAGGCGTCCGCGGCCATCCAGGCCGCCGGCCTCTCGGTCGGCCACGTCTACGGGCCTGCGACAGGGGTCGTCTTCACGACCGACCCTCTCAAGGGGCAGAAGGAGAAGATCGGCACCCCGGTCGACCTCTACACCGAGACCCCGCCTTCGACAGGGAACGGGCCCAAGCCGCGCTCGGCCATGGGCGCCGGGGGCGCCGGGACCGGCTAGATCGCCGCCGCAGAAGGTGGCCCAGGCGGGCGGGTCGAGGAGCGACACGATCCGCCCGCCGTCGGCCGTGGCCCATGGTAGGGGCCGCGGCAGCCGCCCGCAGGGGCGCCCCATCGGCGCTGCTCGGGAGCATCCGCGCCGGTGTCACACCCGTGCGCGATGTTCGAGCCGTGGGACACGGGCGCCGGGGGACCGGGTGAGGATCCTCCACACGAGCGACTGGCACATCGGCCGGCGGTTCGAGCGCGAGCCGCTCGACCTCGACCAGCGCGCCTTTTTGTCGTGGCTGGCGGGCCAGGTGGAGGCGCTCGGGGTCGACCTCGTGCTCGTGGCCGGCGACGTCTACGACCGGTCCCTCCCGGCCGAGGAGGCAGTGGCGCTCCTCGACGAGGGGCTCGACGGGCTGCGGGCGGCCGGGGCGACGGTGGCGATGATCCCGGGCAACCACGACAGCGCCCGGCGGCTGGGGTTCGGCGCCCGTCGCCAGGCGCTCGGCGGCGTCCACGTCTTCGCCGACGACGTCCGGCCCCCCGAGCCGTGGCTGTTCGAGGCTGGCGGCGAGGCGGTCGCCGTCGTTGCGGTGCCTTTCCTCGACCCGCTCGTCGGCCCGGCGCCCCTGCCCGCGGCCGACGGCTCGCCCAGGGCCCGGACCCACTCCCACCTCCTCGCCGACTTCGTCGGCGCCGGCCGGGACGCGCTGGCGAACTTCGGCGCCGTGCCCTCGATCGCGCTCGCCCACGCCTTCGTCGCCGGCGGCGCCTCGTCGGACTCCGAGAAGCTCCTCTCGATCGGGGGGACGGACCTCGTGGAGGCAGCAGTCTTCGAAGGGTTCGACTACGTGGCCCTCGGCCACCTCCACCGGCCGCAGGTCGTCGGAGCGGACGACCGCATCGCGTACTCGGGGTCGCCGCTCGCCTACTCGTTCAGCGAGGACCACGAAAAGAGCGTGCGTCTCGTCGAGGTCTCCGACGCCAAGGTGACCGGGGTGTCGACCATCCCGGTGCCCGTCGGCCGGCCGGTCGCCGTCCTCGAGGGCACGCTGGAGTCCCTCCTCGCCGACCCCGCGCACGACGCGGTGGTGGACTGCTGGGTGGCCGCGCGCCTGACCGACCGCACGACCCAGGTCCAGGCCCTCGAGCGGCTCCGCAGCCGCTTCCCCCACGCCGTGAGCGTCAGGTACGCGCGTCCCGCGGGGACAGGCCTGGGCCGCTGGGCCGGGCTCGTCCAGCCGACAGCGGCGCTCGGCTCCTCGAGGGCCGTCGACGAGATGGTGCTCGCCTTCCTCGCCGAAGTCGGCGGCCACGTTCCCGAGGAGTGGGCCCGGACGCTCGTTGAGGCGGCCGTGACCGAGGCGCGCCGTGAGCTCGCGTGGTCGCCGGGGTCGGTGGCGGGGTCGGTGGCGGCGTCGTGAGACCTGTCTCGCTCACGCTCCAGGCGTTCGGCTCCTACGCAGGGGAGCTGCGCGTCGACTTCGCGCGCCTGGCGCGCCACGGGATCTTCGCGATCAGCGGACCGACCGGCGCGGGCAAGTCGACGATCTTCGACGCCATGGTCTACGCCCTCTACGACGACCTGCCCGGGTTCAGGGTCGACGGCAACGTCCGCAGCCAGTTCGCGGATCCCGCGACCGAGACGTGGGTCGAGCTCGACTTCGACGTGCACGGCGAGCGGTGGCGCGTCACCCGTCGCCCCACCCAGCTGGTGCGGCGCAAGCGCGGAGACGGCGACCCCATCGAGCGCAAGTCGACCGTCGCGCTCGGCCGGGTCGACGAGGACGGGGAGCTCGTCCCGGGGACCGGCACCACCAAGAAGGACGAGGTGCGGCGCCGGATCGACGCGCTCGTCGGGCTCACGAAGGACCAGTTCGAACAGGTCGTCCTCATCCCGCAGGGTCATTTCGAAGAGGTGCTCAAGGCCGACACCCAAAAGCGAGCCCCGCTGCTGCGGCGCCTCTTCCCCGTGGAGCTGTTCACGCGCGTGACCGAGACCCTGAAGGCGATCGCCGCGGCTCGCCAGGCCGCGTTCGACGACGCCGTCCGCTCGCGCGCCGCGGTGCTCGAGCGGCTCCGCAACGCCTTCGACGCGGCGGTCGCGCAGCTTCCGAGCGGGGTGCGAGAGGACGTCTTCGGCGCCGAGGAGGTCCCCGAGCTCGACGCCGACGTGCTCGAGGGCCGAGTCGGCGCCCTCGCCGAGGCGCTCGGGAAGGTGGAGGAGCTCGTGGCGGTCACGTCGAAAGACGCGGACTGCGCCCACGCCAAGGTGGAGGAAGCGCGGCGACAGGCCGAAGAGTGGGACCGTTGGCGGGCAGATGTGTCCCTCGCCGCCTCGTTCGGCGAAGAGGAGCGCGCCGACAGGCTCGAGGCGGCGGCGCTCGAACGTGCCCGCCGTGTGGCGGGGGTGCGCGGCGTGCTCGAGGAGCGCGAGGAAGCCTGCCGTCTCGTGGCACGGCTCGGACCCGAGCTGTCCGACCTCGGCGACGCGATCGACGCACGCTGGGGCGACGACCTCGACGCCGGCACGTGGACGGGCGCGCGGGAGCTGGCGCGGACCGACGCGCACCACGCGGGCGTGCTCGCCGACCGGCTCGCCACCGACGCCGGGCGCCTGGACGCAGAGGTGGGCCGTTTCGAGCGGATCGAGGAGACGTGCCGGGCGCTCGGAGAACGAAGAGCCGCGCTCGACGACCACGAGGTCGAGCTCGCCGAGCGGTCGCTCAAGCTCGACGCAGAGGAGCAGGCGCTCGCCCTCGTCGCGGACGAGGTCCTGCGGCTGCGGGCCGTCGCGACATCGTGCGGCGCGGTCGAAGAAGCGGTGGCCGCCCTCGAGCGCGAGCACCAGATGGCCTCGAGACGTTCGCACGCCCTGTGCGAGCTGCAGCAGGTAGAGGCCGAGCTCGAGGCGGCGGCCGCTGCGGCCGATCGGGCGACGGCAGAGGCCGACGTCGTGCGCGCCGCGTGGCGCGACGGGCTCGCAGGACGGCTCGCGCAGCTCCTCGAGGACGGCGTGGCCTGCCCGACCTGCGGCGCGCGGGAGCACCCCGCGCCGGCCGAGTGGTGCGGCGACGGTGTCGACGACGGAGTGCTCGCGGCGGCGGAGGCCGCGCGCGACGAAGCCCGGCGCGCGCAGAGTGCCGTCCAGCAGCGTGCGGCGGCCGCCCGCAGCGTCGTCCAGGTGCTCGCGGAGCCCCGCCCGCTCGACGCGGTCGAGGCGGATCTCTCCGCGCGCCGCGCGGCGCTTCTCGCGGTGCGCGACGCTGCCGGGAAGCTGGAGGCCGTGGTGGCCGAAGAAGCGCGCCGGAGGGACGCGCTCCTCGAGGACCGCCGGGACCTCGGTGCGCTGACCAGTGCGCTGGCGAGCGAGCGAGCTCGCCTCGCGGCCGACGAGTCCTCGCACGAGCGCGAGATGACCGCGTTCGTCGACGCCCACGGGACGTTCGAGTCCCCCGCGTCACGCGCCGCTCTGCGCGCCGAGTTGGCTCGTGACATGGAGGAGCTCGCGCGGCTTCTGCGATGCCTCGAGGACGCACAGCGGGTGCTGCACCACTGCGATGCATCGCTCGAGCCGGTCGCGCGGGAGCTCGGGGTGAGCGAGGCGGGGGAGTTGGCGTCCTGGCTGCTCGACCCGGAGGAGGTCGACGCACGGGGCGCCGCGCTCGAGCTGCGCAAGGCCCGCCGCGAGGAGGTCGGGCGCCGGATCGCGGCGTACGAGGCGAAGGTGGCCGTCGACGCGGGCGCGGCGTCGCGCCCCGACGTCGATGCCGCGGTCCTTGTGGCGGAGCAGGCTGCGGCGGCGCACCTCGCACTCGTCGAACGGCGTGCGGTGGTCGCAGAGCACGCCGCCGTGCTTGCGGCCGGCCCGGCCGAGCTCGCGGCTGCCGCGAGCGCGGTCGTCGCCGCGCGGACCGCGTTCGAGCAGGCGAAGACGGTCGCCGACCGGTGCGCGGGACTGGGCGGCGGCCCGGCGTCGCTCCGGCTTTCCCTCGAGAACTGGGTGCTCGCCGACTACCTGCGCCAGGTGCTCGTCCAGGCGAACCACCGGCTGGACGTCATGACCGACGGGCGGTTCGCCCTCGAGCTGAGCGACGGCGTCACCGACGGCCGCAAGGCATGCGGACTCGACCTGTCGGTCTTCGACGCCAACACCGGCCAGGTGCGCCCGGCCACGACGCTGTCGGGCGGGGAGACCTTCATGGCGGCGCTCGCCCTCGCCCTCGGCCTCGCCGACGTCGTCTCTGGCGGCTCGAACCGGGAGGTGGGCGCGCTCTTCGTCGACGAGGGGTTCGGGGCGCTCGACCCCCAGTCCCTCGACGCCGTGATCGACGTCCTGCGGTCGCTCGAGGACGGGGGTCGCTTCGTCGGGATCATCAGCCACGTGCGCGAGCTCCAGCAAGCGCTCCCCGCGGGGATCACGGTCGCGCCGTCGCCGGCCGGCTCGGTCGCCACCCTGCACTATCCGCCGGACTGACGTCCGGGAGGCACTTGGTGGATCACGAGCACGCCACGACCACCGCTGGGGGTGTCGCGCTGCTCATGGCGATCCGAGACAAGCTCGCTCTCTCACTGACGGAGGAGACGTGACCTGTAGCGACTCTCCGGAAATGAGCGGGGTCCAGCGCTCGCGACAGTTGGCATTTGGTGCCTCCGAACCTGGGAGAATGTCGCGCAGACCCGGCCGCCCGTGGCCACCACGGCGGCAACTGGCCGGCGATGGTATGGGGCACCTCCGACTTGTCATCGCTCCACTTCGGTTTGGGCCCTCCGGACCAGTGTCCGGGCCGCCCTGACGGCATCAGACGCCTTGCGAGCTGATACGAAGTAGATTCCGTAGTGAGCCTCATCCTTCACATCCAGAAGTCGACCGAGCTTCGTCGCCAACTGCTTGCCATCCGGGACGGCAATGCGCAACAGATCGGCGGCTCCTCGGTGATCGTCGCCCCGGTGGACCTTTCTCAGACGCTTGCCACAGATGGCATCCGATGCTGCGATTCCTGCAAGGACGGCGTTTCCCGCGGCAACCGAGAGGTTTTCCTCCTTCAACCCGGAACGTTCTTTGAGGATGCAGTCGGCCGCCTCCAGGTAAGCCATGGCAATAGCCGCTCGCTTCTTCGCCGCGTCCGGAGTGCATGATGCCGTTCGATGCGTGCGCGGCATCCTCACTCAACCCTCTGACGAGAACAAGGCACCAGAAAGCACTGATCTCGGAGTGACCTCAATCGCGTCGCGACGCATCTCATCGAAAAGGCCGGGATCGCCTTTGTGCGTCACCCACTCTGCCCACGCGAGGTCCACGACTTGGACGGGGTTGCCAGTCCAGCTCCGCACCTTCTCTCGCAGACGCTCGATCTGGGCCGGCCATCGCTTGGCTTCGCTCGACACAACCGGTGGTGGCGTGGAGAGCATCTGCATGAGCGAGTCGCTGATCCGCTTCTGCTTCGGTGGCTTCGGGTCCCCCGGAAAGGGCGCGTGAACGAGGAGCAGATCAATGTCGCTGGTGGTTCCCCCGTCCGCGCGGGCGGCTGAACCGAATACGCACGCGTAGTAGGGCTTGGGGCGCCATTTGTTCAGCTCTGCACGAATTCGGTCGTAGAGCTCAGGCCGCAATTTGGCGAGCAGTTCTGCCACGGGGGCGGCCAGGTGCTCCCGGTTCAGTTCGTGGACCCGATTCCGACCCATCTCCGTCGATTTGACGATCCCCTCATCGACGAGCCGAGCAAGACATCGGCGGACACCAATCTCGGATCCGCGTACAACCAGCTTGGCGACTTCCCCTACCGTCATGGGGTGGCCCGCTGCCGCGAGGACCGCGAGAACTGGCCCGTCGAGGGTCGGCGTGATGGCCCGGGTCGGATCAGATAGGTCCACATCAGAAAGTATAGCTACCTATCGTTTATGATAGGTAGCACTACAGCGCCCGCGCCTCGGCGACCGGGGGGCGCGCCTGCGGGCCACAACTACTGCGAGAAGTGTTCAGAGGCGTTGCAACGGGGGAAGGCACCGCGATTAGAGTCCCGACGATTACACCTGACCGAGGGGCCGGCCCCACTCGCTGACCCCCGGGCGGGAGCGCCTGCACTCAGCCGATGCATATATCACCCAGCGGCGATACCGGAGTGCCGGCGGCCGACTGTCACCCCGGCGGCGGTTGGTCGCGGGCGGGTGGTTTTACGAGGCTCTTGCCCGATACTCCTCTAGGGCATCTTCCGGCACGTGTGCGATGCCGTCGACCATCTCGTAGCGAAGCTTCCGCTCATGAATCAGCCGAAGGAGCTCTTTGGTGGGCACGTCGAGGCGGCGAGCCGCTTCAGAAGCTCTGAGCAGTTCAGTTGGCATCAGACCCTCCCTGACCAAGGCCAAGTTTACGACTCAGCCGCTGGATCGGATCCTCGACTTGCGCCAGAACGGACAGGTGGTCGGTGCCGACGAGGATGTCCCTGGCATCTTCCAGCGCCGCCAGCAGGTCCAGCGCCTGCTCAAGCGTCAGTGCGACCTCACCGGGCGGCTCCGCCGTCGGTTCATCCTCCACTGGCCCTCCTCGTTCACGACTTTCCAAAGGGCGGTGACGAGTCTCGACTTCGGTTGTGACAATGGCCCCCTGTGTCCCTTATCCGCGCGCGCCAGTGCCACTGACCCCTGCCCGCGTGAGGCGAACGCCGCCGCGCCGTGGATCGGCGGCTCTGCGTCCGGCTCGACCGGGCCACAGGAGCGACCTCCCCCCCTTTGAGTAGAGTGGGTTTTATCGTTGCACCGAAGTAGTAGTCTTTGGATCGGTGGCCAGACGACCCGACCCGAGCCTGCCCCGGTGCCCGACGCACCCTGGATCCACGGTCCGTCGAGAAGGCACCTACGGGAGGCCACCTCGCCCGCGCTACCGCTGCTTCTACAACGATGCCGAGGGTGAGCGCCGCAAGCATGGGTTCACCCCTCCGGTCCCGCGCCGGCTCGAAGACCGCCAGCAGTGCCCGACCTGCGAGCAGGAGGTCCCGGTCCACCAGGGCTCGCCCATGCTTCCCGGCGGCCTCTATGGCATTGCCGAGGTCGCAGAAGCCCTGTGCGCGGTAGCCACCGGCCTCAGCTACACCGAAGCGTTGCGGCGCCTGCGTACCCGCCGCCAAGCCGTGTCTCGACGCGGACTCGGCACCGTCGAGGGCGGCCAAACCGTGGCCGACTGGGTGGACCGGTTCGCGCCGGTGCTGGAGCGCCACTACGGACACGACGAGTGGCCCGAGACCATCGTCTGCGACTCGACCGAGTTCGACTGGAAGAACCCGAGGACCGGCACCACCGAGCAGCTCTTCTGCATCCTGGCCGTCTGGGGCTATCCGGTTGGACTAAAGGACGGCAGCCTGTGGGCGCTGTGCGCGGTGCCCTCGGACACGAAGGTGGCGTGGACGGAGCTGTTGGCCACCAGGACCGGCACCCCTGCGCTCGTCATCTACGACGGGGACCTGGCCATCGGCGGCGCCGTCCGTCAGCACTTGCCCGGCGTCCCCCTTCATCTCTGCGAGCACCACCTCTATGTGAACGCGGCGAAGGCATTGGCGGCGGACGGGCAGCACGGCATGGGCAACCGGTTCCGCACGCTGCTCAACGATGCCGCGCGGTCTCCGGCGAAGTGGGGCGCCTTCCGTCGCGCGGCCGAGGGGGCCGCCCTCAGGCACACGAGCGCCTGGGTCGCGCACTGGGACGCTCAGATGACTGCCCAGACCGCCTGGCGCAAGAAGATTCCCGCCCACTACTCGACGGGGGCGCTGGACCCGAAGATCGCCGAGGTCCGTCAGATGCTCGAGCGCCGGCGCTGGACCTTCCGTAACCTCACCCGCATGAACCATCTGCTCGAGCTCATCCGCCTGCACCTCAACCGAGAGGACAGCCCGACCGACTGGACGAAAGTCATCCGAGAGGAGCTGGCCCAACTCGAGCGCGGGGAACCAGCCGGGCCCTATGGGACCCTGGACTTCCGGCGGCACTCGACGAGGGTCGTGCCGAGGTTCTCGGACCCAGTGACTATCGCCAAAGACGGAAGCCGCATCTACACGCTGCGTAAGCACCCGGTGGCGCCGCGAAGCTGAGCACCGACCAACAACCCAACGCTGGTCCAGATTGGCAGGTTTGGTTTCGGCGGCCCGAAATCCTGGCGGCGAATCAAGAAGCGGCCCCGGAGGGCCGCTTCTTGGGAACTACGACTCCGGTTGGTTTCTCAGTTCGGCGATTGCCGCATCGAGCTGGTCAAGATGAGAAGAGGTCCCGGCGAACCCCTGGTCCACCTTGCCCTCGACTGCGCCGAGCCGCTCGACCACATTTCCAAGTCCCTCGCTCGTGGCACGCAGGGTCTGGCCCGCAATGCGAGTGAGCTCGCCCACGTCTCCGTGAAGACGCTGTTGGGTCTCGACCAGAGTCGCCACTGACCGGCGGAGCTCAGCTTGGTCGTCGATGAGACCGTTCACTCCGTTCGTCAGGTGCGTGACCTGCTCAGGAAGAGCGCGGAGCTCCTCCAGTTCGAGCTCGCGACGGACCGCCACCCGGAACTCCTCGTCGTTCCGCAGCGTGTCCAGAAACCGCTGGCGCTCCACGTTGTCCATCAGAGCCATGCTACGTCCTTTCGTATCTGGCCCCTTCTCCAGGGCGAGTTCTACCGTCGCCGCGTAGGATCGGTTCGCCAGCAGGATAAAACCCACTCTACTCAAAGGGGGCGCGACCTCAGTGCGATCGGTACACATCGGCACGGTGGTCGACACGCAAGACACTGACGATCCTGGCATCGTCGTCGAGCTCGTAGATCACCCGGTATGGGCCTCGACGGGCTGCCCACAGTCCGGTTAGCCCGCGCTGCAGAGGATGCCCCACCGCACGGGGAACGTCGACGAGTGCTCCGGTCACGAACTCGACCACGGCCGCAGCAGCCTTGTCGGGTAACCGCGCCAACGCGCGCTCTGCGCTGGAAGCCATGATGAGCCGGTACGCCGGCTCGCTCACCGCCGCAGGTACTTGGCGCGCAGTTCGTCGGCGGTTACGACCTTGCCCCGTGCGACGTCTTGCCGCGCTCGGTCGATCTCCTCGAGCGCCGTCGAATCGGACAGCAGCTCCAAGGTGTCCTCCAGTGCCTCGAGATCCTCAGGGCTCATGATGACGGCGGCGGCGCGACCGTTGCGGGTCAGTACGACCCGGTCGTGCTCGTGCTCGACACGGTCCACGATCTCGGAGAGGTGTGCCTTGATCACGGCGAGAGGCAGCGTCTCCTCCATGACCATGATTATAGTCACCTCGCTCAGCCGTGTGGTCCCCCGGTCGCGCCGTTCATGTGCGCGCAACTTTCGCAAGCGGCGGTACTGGAGCGGGGAGCCCACACCGCCCATTTCCGAAGTGCCCCTCTGGTCACGACGAAGTGGGCGCAGCGATTGCGGCGCGGGCAGAAGGCAGACGGACTGACGGCCGTCGACACTCGCGGGGGCGGCTGCCCGTGGCGGTGCGGCAGCCTGGGCCGCGGAGCCCTGCTCGCTCAGAGGGGCATCGAGCGGGGCGACCACAGGACGACGCGCACCTCGGGCACCGACGCCGTGACGGCGCGCTCGACCTGCGCGCCAAGTGCGTCACTGCGCTCGATCGTGGTGTCGCGTGCCACGTAGCCCTCGATCTCGACTACGAGCGTTCGGCCCATCCATCGACCTCGGACGTGCGCGTGCTCGACACCGTGGACGTCGCCGACGGCCGCCATGGCCGCCGTGAGCACCTCGGGGTCGACGCCGTCCATGAGATGGTGGACGAGGTCCTTCGTGACCTCGTAGCCGACATGGCAGATGAACCCCGTGACCAGGAGGCCGGCGACGGCGTCGGCCCAGCGGAGCCCGAGCGCCACCCCGACCAGACCGAGCATCGCCCCGGCGGAGGAGAGTGCGTCGAGCCAGGAGTGCTGGGCGTCGGCCAGGAGCGCCGCGGAGTGGATCCTCTTTCCCACCCGGAGCTTGTAGCGAGCAACGACCTGGTTGCCGACGATCCCGACGGCGGCGGCGCCGATGGCGTAGCCAACGTGGGTGGTGGTGCCGTGCTCCAGGAGCTTGCGGACGCTCACGACGGCGGCGAAGCCCGCGCTCAGCCAGATGACGAGGGCCACCGCCAAGCCGGCGAGGTCCTCCGCCCGCTCCCAGCCGTACGGGTGGGACTTGGTTGCCGGGCGCCGGGAGATGCGGAGCCCGACGAAGACGACGAGCGAGGTGCTCATGTCCGAGAGGTTGTGCAGCGCGTCGCCGAGCAGGCCGACGGACCCGCTCACGAGCGCGATGGCCAGCTCCGCGAGCCCGGTGGCACCGAGCCCGAGCGCCGAGAAGCCGATCGCCCGGTTTGCGTCTCTGCGGTCGGTCGACTCGTTCACGTGCGTGGTCGGGGGGAACGGATCCCAGCTGTCCTTGTCTGCCACGAGGTGCATGGCCGCGCCTTCCTGTCCGGACCTATCCGGACGCCCGCTCGTCGCGCGCGGCCGCAGCGCGGTCGGCGTCGGTGTGGTGGACCGCCCCACCGGCGAGGTGGTCGGCGTGGAACAGAGCCTGCTCCGCCAGCTTGCGAACGTGGGCGCTCTCGGCCGCGTAGAACGCCTTGGTGCCTTCTCTTCGAACCGTCACGAGGCGGGCCAGTCGCAACTTGGCCAGGTGCTGGGAGACGCCGGCAGCATGGACGCCGAGGTGATCGGCCAGCTCGTTCACGGAGTGCTCGCCGTGCAGCAGTGCCCAGACGATCTGGAGCCTGGTGTGATCGGCCAGGAGCTTCAGCGTCTCCACGGCGAGATCGAGCTCTTCGGTCGTGGGCTCCCTCTCTATCTGCGTAGCCACGCAGATAGCATAGGATCGCAGGCGGCCTCGCAACAACCGGAGGTCCGATGCTCGCAACGACCGGAAGTCCGATGCTCGCAACGCCCGGAGGTCCGATGAACCGAGGCGACGACCACGAACGCCCCTCGCCGACGCGCTGCGCCAGCGCGCGGGCGCTCGCCGTCCGTCACGAGACGCGGCACTGAGAGCCTGGCGACTTGCGGCCTCGCGCTCCCGCGCTCCACGAGGCGCTCGTTCCCCTGGTGGCGATGGCTGCCGGCCTCGGTGCCGTCTTCCCCGGCGCCGCCGTGGCACTGCGCCCCGGCGTGCCGGCGATGCTGGCCGGCCAGGTCCTGGGGGTCGCCCTGACCATCCCCTTCGCGGAGCTGGCGCCGGTACTGCGCCGACCCGGCGCGTTGGTCGGAGCGCTCTGCCTCCAATGGACGGCGTTGCCGCTGATCGGTCTCGGCCTCTATCACCTGGCCGGCGGCGACCGGATCGGCCAGGGTGCCTTCATCACCGCGGTTGCGCCAGCCGAGATCACGAGCGCGCTCGTCGCCGTCGTGGCGGGCGGCGCCGCGGCCACGGCCGCCACCTTGATGACCATCAGCGTGGCGCTCGGGTGCGTGCTCACCCCGCTGTGGCTCCTCTTGTTGCACCACGCCCACGTCGACCCGGCGACCCTCGTCCCCGAGCTCGTGCTGTCGGTGACGCTTCCGTTGGCTGGCGGGGTCGTGCTTCGCAGCCGCTTCGGCAGGCTTGCCCGCCACCCGCGCCGGTTCCTCGACTTGGCCGGACTCTCCTTGCTGCTGGTCGTCTTCGTCGGTGCCGGGTACGCCCGCCCGCTGTTCGAGTCCGCCCAGCTCGGAGGTGCGGTGCTCTTCGCCGCCGCGCTGGTCTTCGCCGGCGCACTGACTGCGGTCACCTTCAGCCGGCTCGTCCCCGGGGCTCGGTCGCGCCGGATCGGCCTGGCCTATCCCATCGGGATGCGCGAGTTCGGGATCGCGACCGCGGTGGCGGTCACGGTCGCGCCGCGTGCCGGCGGCTTCGGTGGTGTCTACGGCGTGATGATGATGATCGCCGCTGCCGTGAGCGCCGCCGCGCTGCGCCGGAGGTCACGAACAGAGACCTCTCCTGCTCGCCCTAGTCGAATGCGAGCGCCGGAGTAGCTCGACGCAGCGCGCCGAGCGAGGCTGCGACAACCCGGGAGCCGCTCACGAGCCTCTGTTGACGGCCGGCTCGCCGATGCCGGCGTCGGGGAGACCGATGTCGGGCCCGGCGGTGTCGGGCCCGGCGGGGTCGGGATCGACGGGGCCGCCCACGTCGAGCGCCAGCGTGTCCGCCGTCCGTGTGCCGATCGCCGCGCTCCCGACGTTCGCCGCGACGACGAGCACCAGCGCGCCCACTTCGAGCACCGACAGCCGCTGGCCGAGGATCACGAGACCCGCGAGGGCGGCCAGCCCGGGCGCCATGCTCAACAGGATCCCAAACGCGCGCGGCGTCGCCCTGCGCAGTGCCGCCATCTCGCAGGAGTAGGGGATCGCCGAGGACAAGAGCGCGACGGCCGCCCCGATGCCGATCTCGCTCGGGTGGGCGAGCACGGCGCCCGCATGCGACGCGCCCAGGGGCGCCACGAGCACGGCGCCGACCGCCATCGCGCCGGCGAGGCCGCTCGTGCCACGGAAACGTTTGCCCGTCTCCTTGTTGACGAGGATGTACGCCGCCCAGCAGCATCCCGCGAGCAGCGCGAACCCCACGCCGCCCATGTCGAGGTGGTGCACGACGCCGAAGAGGCTCCCGCTCGTGAGCAGGAGGACTCCCGACGCCGCGAGGAGCGCCCACAGACCGTCGCTCCACCGGCGCGAGCCGGCCACGGCGATCGCGAGCGGCCCGACGAACTCGACGGTGACCGCCACGCCGAGCGGGATCCTCGCGATGGCCTCGTAGAAAGAAAGGTTCATCGCTGCAAGCACGACACCGAACAGGGCGACGACCGCCAGGTCTCGCCGGCGCGACCGGTGCAGCAGCCGCCGGGCGTCCCGCGCTCGAGGACGGACGAGCAGGCACAGCGCGAGCGTGGCGAACAAGAGCCGCAAGGTCAGGGTGCCCGCGGGCCCGATCCGGGCGATCAGCTTGGTGGCGAGCGCAGAACCGCCTTGGGTCGAGATCCCGCTCAACGCGACGAGCGCGGCCGCGGGCGGCTTGAGGCGGACCGTGTGCTGCCTGAGGCGGGCCGTGTGCTGCTTGAGGCGGGCCGAGTTCTGCGAGAGGGAAGAGAAGCGCATCGGCGGGGTCGGCGCGGGAGGACCGAGCCTTCCCACCAGGGTACCGGGCCTTGCCGGGTGGGCACATTGCTGCGCGCCGCCACTACCGTTAGTCACCGCCACCCTCGCCGAGGGGTGCCGGGCTCCTGACGCTGCAGAGCTCGTGACCAGGTGGTCGTCGACCAGCCGTCCGGGTGGGGCGGCCCGGGGAGGAGAGCAGGCAATGGGCGCACTTGACGGGCGGGTGGCCATCATCACCGGGGCCGGGCGCGGCATCGGGCGCGAGCACGCGCTGCTCTTCGCCCAAGAGGGCGCGAAGATCGTGGTGAACGACCTCGGCGGCGCGGTCGACGGGTCGGGCGACGATCGCTCCGCGGCGGAGCAGGTCGTCGACGAGATCAAGTCTCTCGGGGGCGAGGCGATCGCGAACCGCGACGACGTCGCGGACTGGGAGGGTGGACGGCGGCTCGTCGAGGCCGCGGTGGAGGCCTTCGGGGACCTGCACGTCCTCGTGAACAACGCGGGGATCCTGCGCGACCGGATGCTCGTGAACATGAGCGAAGAGGACTGGGACAGCGTCATCCACGTCCACCTGAAGGGCCACTTCGTCCCGACGCGCCATGCCGCCACGTACTGGCGCGAGCGCTCGAAGGCGGGCGAGGAGGTGCGGGCCGCCGTCGTGAACACCTCGTCCACCTCCGGTCTCCTCGGGAACCCGGGGCAGGCGAACTACGGGGCGGCCAAGGCGGGGATCGCCGCCTTCTCGGTGATCGCGGCCCAGGAGCTCGGCCGCTACGGCGTCCGCGTGAACGCGATCGCCCCCGCGGCGCGCACCCGCATGACCGAGCTCACCCCGGGCCTCTCGGACATCGTCAAGCGGCCGATGGACGAGGCGCAGTTCGACGTGTGGGACCCCGCGAACGTCTCGCCGCTCGTTGCGTACCTGTCGACGGAGGACTGCCCGCTCACCGGGCGCGTCTTCTTCGTGCAGGGCGGGACGGTCCGCAACTTCCAGAATTGGACGATGACCGCGTCGATCGACCGGCAGTCCCGATGGACGGTCGAGGAGCTCAGGGCCGAGATGGCCCAGCTGGCTCCCTCCGAGGTGGCCGAAGCGGCCGGCGCCGGGGGCTGAGCTCCGCGTGCGCCGAGGCACGGGGGTCACTCCGGCCGCGGGTTCACTCCGGCCGCGGGTTCACTCGCCCGCGGGGGGAGTCAATCGGTGATGGAACGGAGTCGCTCGGCCATCTCCTCCGCGCGAGGGTCCGGCGATCCGGTCTGGATTGCCATGAGCTTCGCCATGTCGCCCTCGACCCGGATCCTTCCCGCCATGAACGCCTGCATCCCGGCCTGGGAGTTGCGATCGACGAGGATCGCCTTCGCCGTGGCGTAGTCGAGCGTCACCTTCAGGTCCGCGTCCTCGACGTGGCCCTTGTCGATGTCGAGCTCGCCGTGCGTCGTGTCGAGGTGCGCCTCGAGCGTGTCGCCGCTGCCGAAGGGCATCTCGGAGATGACGAGGTTCATCCGAACGGGGTGGTTGATCGCCGGCGTGTGCTCCTGGAACTCGCCGCGGATCGCGTGCGCCTCCTCGATCCACTCGTCGCTCAGGAATGGGTAGGGCATCGAGCCTCCTTGCAGCTCCCGGCCGTCGGCCGCCCGGTCAGCTCGGCCCGGCTGCCGTTCGTGTCGCAGAGGATACGGGCGCGCCGGCGAGCCGGGCACGGCACCGTCGGGCGCGCCGGCGAGCCGGGCACGGCACCGTCGGTAGAGTCCCTCAGATGCCCGCCCCGATCATGCCCGGCGCCGAGCCGATCTCGCTTGCCGGAGGAGGACAAGGTGCGCTCCTCGTCCACGGCTTCTGCGGGAGCCCGTTCGGGATGCGCCGCACCGCTGCGCGGCTCGCGGCGAAGGGGCTGACCGTCGAGGCACCGCTCCTCCCAGGCCACGGCACCGCCGTCGAGGACCTCGTGCCGCTCGGCTGGCCGGACTGGTCGGCGGCGGCCGAGGATGCGTACGTGCGCCTGCGGGACAGGTGCCCGAAGGTCGCGGTCGTCGGCCACTCCATGGGCGGGACGCTCGCCTGCTGGCTCGCCGAGCGCCATCCCGAGATCCGCGGCATCGCCGTGGTGAACCCGCTCGTCCAGCCCTTCGACGACGACCTTCGATCCGGGGCCCGCGAGCTGCTCGAGGCCGGGACGACGATCTGGAAGGGCGAGGGGCCGGACACCGCCGACCCCGCGGTCACCTTCCCGACCTACGAGGGCTCGCCTCTCGCCGCCTTCCTTTCTCTCAACGAGGGCGCCGAAGAGGTCGCGACGGCCCTAGGGCGCATCGCCTGTCCTGTGCTCGTCATCACGAGCACGCAGGACCACGTGGTGCCGCCCGTCAGCAGCGACCTGCTCGCGTCGTCGGTGAGCGGCACGACCGAGCGGGTGTGGCTCGAGCGCAGCTACCACAATGCGATGGTGGACTACGACCACGAAGAGGTGGAAGCACGCGTCGAGTCGTTCGTCGTGACTGTGACCTCCGGGGAGCCGGGCGAGGAGGAGACATGACCGCGGGAGCATCCCCGGAGCCGGCGGCCACGCCGCCGGCCACGCCGCCGGCGCTCGGCCCCGACGACGTCGCCCACGTGGCCGGGCTCGCGCGCCTCTCGCTCAGCGACGAGGAGCTCGAGATGTTCACCGGACAGCTCGCCCGGGTGATCGATCACGCCCGCGACGTGGCGTCCCTCGACGTCGCGGGGATCCCGCCGACCGCCCATCCGCTCCCGGTGCGCAACGTCGTGCGGCCCGACGAGCCGTGCCAGGGCGTCGACCGGGACGAGGTCCTCGCGGCCGCCCCCGCGGTCGAGGGCGGGCGGTTCAAGGTGCCGCGGATCATGGGGGAGGCCCCGTGACGGTGGCCGAGAGCGCCCGGGGCATCGCCGAAGCCGTCCGGCGCGGCGAGCGGACCGCCGTGGCGGTCGTGGACGCCACGCTCGAGGCGATCGGCCAACGGGACCCGGAGCTTCGGGCCTTCCTCCACGTCGCCCCCGAGGCGGCGCGGGCCGCCGCGGCCGCCGTCGACGAGGCGGTGCAGGCAGGGCGGGACCCCGGGCCGTTGGCCGGGGTGCCGGTCGCCCTGAAGGACAACCTGTGCACGCGGGGGATCCCGACGACCTGCGCCTCGAGAATCCTCGAGGGCTGGCGACCGCCCTACGACGCGACGGTCGTCACCCGCCTCCGCGACGCGGGGGCCGTGCTCGTCGGCAAGACCAACCTCGACGAGTTCGCCATGGGCTCGTCGACCGAGAACTCCTGTCACGGCCCGACCCGTCACCCGATGGACCCCTCTCGGGTCCCGGGCGGCTCCTCCGGGGGCTCGGCGGCCGCCGTCGGCGCGGGGCTCGTCCCGCTCGCCCTCGGGTCGGACACGGGCGGCTCCGTCCGCCAGCCCGCGGCCCTCTGCGGGACCGTCGGGATGAAGCCGACCTACGGCGTGGTCTCCCGATACGGCCTGGTCGCCTTCGCGAGCTCCCTCGACCAGATCGGTCCGCTCGCAGGATCGGTCGCCGACGCCGCGCTGCTGCTCGAGGTCATCGGGGGCCACGATCCCCTCGACAGCACGTCGATCGACCAGCCGGCCCCGCCGGCGAGCCGCTCGCTCGACGCGGGGGTCGACGGGCTGCGTGTCGGCGTGGTGGACGAGCTCGTGGACGGCACCGCTCCCGACGTCGCCCGCCGCGTCGCCGAAGCGGCCGAGGCCCTCGCCAAGGGCGGAGCCCTCGTCGAAGAGGTCGCCGTGCCCGAGATGCGCTTCGGCCTTTCCGCCTACTACCTCATCGCGCCTGCCGAGGCTTCTTCCAACCTCGCCCGCTACGACGGCGTGCGCTACGGGCTGCGCGTGGAGGGACCCGACGTCGAGGCGATGAACACCGCCACGCGCACGGCGGGCTTCGGCCCCGAGGTGAAGCGCCGGATCATGCTCGGCACCTACGCGCTGTCCGCCGGCTACTACGACGCGTACTACGGCAAGGCGCAGCGCGTCCGCACCTTGATGATCCGGGCGTTCGAGCGCGCGTACGAGCGCTTCGACGTGCTCCTCGGCGCGACCGCGCCGACGACCGCGTTCGCGATCGGGGAGCGGACCGCCGACCCGCTCGCGATGTACATGTCCGACGTGTGCACGATCCCGTCCAACCTGTCGGGTCATCCTGCGATCAGCGTCCCCTTCGGCGCAGGCGACGACGGCCTCCCCGTCGGGGTCCAGGTGCTCGCGCCCGCGCTCTGCGAGGAGCGGATGTTCCAGGTCGCGGCCGCCCTCGAGCGCGCGGCCGCAGAGCGCGACGGGGCAGAGCGCGACGGGGCAGAGCGCGACGGGGCCGAGCGCGACGGGGCCGAGCGATGAGAGACATGAGCACCCGCGACGCTGCCGCAGTCGACGCGGGCTGGGAGACCGTCGTCGGCCTGGAGGTCCATTGCGAGCTGCGGACCCGCACGAAGCTCTTCTGTTGCTGTCGCAACGCCTTCGGCGACGAGCCGAACACGAACATCTGCCCGGTGTGCCTCGGCCTCCCGGGCTCCCTGCCGGTGCTCAACGCCGACGCCGTCGAGTTCGCGATGCGCATCGGGACGGCCCTGCACTGCGAGGTCCGCCCGTCGAGCTTCCACCGGAAGAACTACTTCTATCCCGACATGCCGAAGGACTATCAGATCAGCCAGTACGACGAGCCGATCAACGTCGGCGGCCGGCTCGATCTCCCCGACGGGAGCACGGTCGGCATCGTGCGCGCCCACCTCGAGGAGGACACGGGCAAGACCACGCACCAGGGCGAAACGGGCAGGATCCACGAGGCGGACTACGCGCTCGTCGACTACAACCGCGCGGGCGTCCCGCTCGTCGAGATCGTGAGCGAGCCCGACATCCGCTCGGCGGCGCAGGCCCGGCTCTACGTGACAGAGCTGCGTGCCGTGCTCGTCGCGACGGGCGCGTCGGACGGGAAGATGGAAGAGGGGTCGCTGCGGGTCGACGCCAACGTGTCGGTCCGTCGCACCGGCGCGCCGTACGGCACGCGCTGCGAGATCAAGAACCTGAACTCGCTCCGATCGCTCGGCAGGGCGGTCGACTACGAGGTCGCGCGCCAGATCGCGTTGCTCGAGGCGACAGGGGTCGTCGCCCAGGAGACGCGCCACTGGGACGAGGGGGCAGGCAGGACGGTGCCGCTGCGCTCCAAGGAGGAGGCGTTCGACTACCGGTACTTCCCCGAGCCCGACCTCGTCCCGCTCGCCCCCGACGCCGAATGGCAGGCGCGCGCGGCCGGCGCGATCGGGCTGTTGCCGTCGGCCCGCCGGGAGCGGCTCGTCGGACTGCTCGGGGGGTCGCCCAGCGCCCAGCAGCGCGAGCAGGTCCAGGTGGTCGTCGGCCAGGGGCTCGACGACCTGGTCGTCGCCGCGACGGCCGCGGGCGCTCCCGCCGACCTCGCGCTCGTACGCGCCGCCAACGAGCTCGGCGCCGACCTCGACGCGGCGCTGCGCCTCGACCCGTCCGCCTTCGGCACGGTCGCCTCGATGGAGGCGACCGGAGCCCTCACCGCCACCCAGGCGAAGGCCGTCCTCGGCGAGCTTCTCGCGCGCGGGGGCGATCCCGTGGCGATCGCCGCGGAGAAGGGCTTCGAGGCGCTCTCGGCGACCTCGCTCGCCGCAGCGGTGCGTGCCGCCGTCGACGAGCATCCAGGCGAGTGGGCGCGCTTTCGCGACGGCGAGGACAAGCTCGCCGGGTTCTTCACCGGTAAGGTGATGCGCGCGACGAGCGGGAAGGCCGATGGGAAGGCCATCGCTGCGGAGCTGCGCCGCCTTCGTGACGACGCCCCCAAGTGAAGGCGCCAAGTGAAGGACTGCCACTCGATGAGCGACGTGACGATCCACGGGCCCGCAGGAGTGGTGCGGCCGTGACGAACCCGAGCGAGGCGGCCGAGCGACCCGGCATGAAGCCGCGCAGCTACGAGGTCACCGAAGGGCCGACGCGCGCGCCGGCGCGCTCGATGCTGCGTGCCGTCGGGATGACCGACGACGACTGGGACAAGCCCCAGGTCGGCGTGGCCTCGAGCTGGAACGAGGTCACGCCGTGCAACCTGCCGCTCGACCGACTGGCCAAGCGAGCCAAGGACGGGGTGCGGGCCGCCGGCGGCTTTCCCTTCGAGTTCGTCACCATCGCGGTCTCCGACGCGATCTCCATGGGCACCGAGGGGATGCGGGCGTCGCTCGTCAGCCGGGAGGTCATCTGCGACTCGATCGAGACGATGATGCACGCGGAGCGGTTCGACGCGCTGGTGACCTTCGCAGGCTGCGACAAGTCGCTCCCGGGCATGCTGATGGCGGCCGCCAGGGTGAACCTCCCGAGCGTCTTCCTCTACGGCGGGACGATCCTGCCCGGCCACCTCGACGACCGGGCGATCGACGTGGTGAGCGTGTTCGAAGCCGTCGGGGCCCACGCGGTCGACGCCCTCAGCGACGAGGAGCTGTCGCTGATCGAGCGGCACGCCTGCCCCTCCGAAGGATCGTGCGCAGGCATGTTCACCGCCAACACCATGTCCTCGGTCGCGGAGGCGCTCGGCATGTGCCTTCCCGGCAGCGCGTCGGCCCCCGCTCCGGACCCGAAGCGTGACGAGTTCGCCTACGAGTCGGGACGTGCGGTGGTCGCGCTCTTGGAGCGCGGCATCCGGCCGCGCCAGATCATGACCAGGGAGGCCTTCGAGAACGCGATCGCGGTGGTCATGGCGCTAGGGGGCTCCACCAACGCGGTCCTCCACCTGATGGCGATCGCCCACGAGGCGCGGGTGGACCTCGAGCTCGAGGACTTCAACCGGATCGCCGCCCGGGTGCCGCACATCGCCGACACGAAGCCGCACGGCCGGTTCCACATGACCGACGTCGACCGGGTGGGGGGCATCCCGACGGTGATGCGGGAGCTGCTCGATGCCGGGCTGCTCCACGGCGACTGCCTCACGGTGACGGGCAAGTCCGTCGCCGAGAACCTCGAGGCGATCTCCCCTCCGGCGCCCGACGGCACGGTCGTCCACCCCCTCTCCGATCCGATCCACCGTCAGGGGGGGATCGCAGTCCTCTCGGGCTCGCTCGCCCCGAACGGGTCGGTGGTGAAGGTCGCCGGCATCGACCAGACGACGTTCGAAGGGGCGGCACGGGTCTTCGACGGCGAGCAGGCTGCGCTCGACGCGGTCCTCGGGGGCCACATCGAGCCCGGAACCGTCGTCGTGATCCGCTACGAGGGGCCCAAGGGCGGCCCGGGCATGCGGGAGATGCTCGCGGTCACCGGCGCGATGAAGGGTGCGGGCCGGGGGAGCGACTGCGCCCTCGTGACCGACGGCCGCTTCTCGGGCGGCACGCACGGGCTGTGCATCGGCCACGTCGCGCCGGAGGCGGTCGAGGGGGGCCCGCTCGCGCTCGTCGAGGACGGGGACCCGATCCGCATCGACGTGGACGCGCACGCCCTCGACCTGCTCGTCCCCGCAGACGAGCTCTCGCGCCGGCGCGTCGCGCTCAAGCCGTTCACGCCCAGGTACACGACCGGCGTCCTCGCCAAGTACGCACGGCTCGTGACCGGCGCGGACAGGGGCGCGGTCACCGAGCCCTGAGCGGGGCCGCGGCGGCACGCGGTGGCGCGGGCGTCTGGCGTGTGCAAAGATGCACGGACCATGTCCAGAAAGGGCAGCCGCCTGCACGCCGTCGACACCACCCTCGTACTGATCCTGTAGGCGCGCGGCCAGTCACGCCGCGTGCCGACCGACCTCCCTTCGGGGAGGTCGTTCCAATTCCAGGCGGCGTCTCCGGCGGCGAGCCCAGCCCGGCATCACTCGAAGGTCGTCCGACTCGACCGAGGAACATCGGAAGACAAATGAAGCTCACCGGAGCACAAGCACTCATCAAGAGCCTCGAGATGGAGGGCGTGGAGGTCATGTTCGGCCTCCCGGGCGGCGCGATCCTCCCCGTCTACGACCCCATCCTCTCCTCGTCGATCCGCCACGTCCTCGTCCGCCACGAACAGGGGGCGGGCCACATGGCCGAGGGCTACGCCATGGCGACGGGCCGTCCGGGGGTCGCCATCGTGACCAGCGGACCGGGCGCCACCAACATCGTCACGCCGCTGTCCAACGCCTACATGGACTCGACGCCCCTCGTCGTGATCACCGGACAGGTGCCGACCGGGGCGATCGGCACCGACGCCTTCCAGGAGTGCGACATCACCGGCGTCACGATGGGGATCACCAAGCACAACTGGCTGGTGACCTCCGCCGACGACATCCCAGACGTCGTCGCCTCGGCCTTCCACATTGCGACGACCGGCCGGCCGGGCCCGGTGCTCGTGGACGTCCCGAAGGACGTCTCGACCGCCTCGATGGAGTGGCACTGGCCCGAGCGTCTCGACCTCCCCGGCTACCACCTGCCGGCGGCGCCCGAGCGGGCCGACGTCGAGCGGGCCGCCCAGCTGATGGCGGCTGCGGAGCGGCCGGTCCTGTACGTCGGCGGAGGGATCCTGAAGGCGCGCGCCGCCGAGGCGCTGCGCGAGCTCGCGGAGCGCACCGGCTTCCCGGTCGTGACGACGCTCATGGCGCGAGGTGCGTTCCCCGATTCGCATCCCCAGTGCCTCGGCATGCCCGGCATGCACGGCAACTACACGGCCGTCACCGCGATGCAGCGTGCCGACCTCCTCGTGGCGCTCGGTGCCCGCTTCGACGACCGGGTCACCGGTCGGCTCGACGGCTTCGCACCCGATGCGAGCATCGTCCACGTCGACATCGACGTGGCGGAGCTGCACAAGGTCCGGCGCGCCGACGTCGCGATCGCGGGCGACTGCAAGGTCGTGATCGAGGCGATCTCAGGGGCGCTCGCGCCCGTGCTCGCCGGGACGGATCAGCAAGCCCGTCTCGGCGCGTGGTGGGGGGAGCTGCGCCGCTGGCAGCGCGAGTTCCCCCTCCACTACGACCGCCACGAGGGGGCCCCGATCAAGCCGCAGATGGTGGTCGAGACGTTGCGCGACCTGTCGGAGCCGGACACCATCGTCGCCTCGGGCGTCGGCCAGCACCAGATGTGGGCGTCGCAGTACTGGCGCTTCGACCACCCGTACACGTGGGTGAACTCGGGGGGGGCGGGGACCATGGGCTTCGCGGTGCCCGCGGCCATCGGCGCCAAGGTCGGCCGCCCCGACAGGACGGTGTGGGCGATCGACGGCGACGGATGCTTCCAGATGACCGCGCAGGAGCTGGTCACCGCGTCGGCCGAGCGGATCCCCGTCAAGATCGCGATCTTGAACAACGCCTACCTGGGGATGGTCCGCCAGTGGCAGGAGATGTTCTACGAGGAGCGCTACAGCGAGGTGTACC
>DAIRCY010000025.1:0-30056 GCA_036796435.1 Acidimicrobiales bacterium | reverse complement strand
GTCGGGAGGGTCCAGAACGTCCTGCCCGGGATGGAGGCCGCCTTCGTCGACATCGGCATCCCGAAGAACGCCGTGCTGTACCGCGGCGACGTGCGCTACGACACCGAAGACGTCGACGCAGGAGGGAGGAAGGCGGAGCCCAGGATCGAAGAGGTGCTCCGTCCGGGCCAGCTCATCTTGTGCCAGGTGACCAAGAACCCGATCGGCGCAAAGGGCGCACGGTTGACCCAGGAGGTGTCGCTCCCGGGCCGCTTCGCCGTCTTCGTCCCGAACAGCGACGCCATCGGCATCTCGAAGCGGCTCGGCGACAACGAGCGGCGCCGTTTGCGCAAGATCGTCGACGCCGTGCGCCCCGCCGGCCACGGCCTGATCGTCCGCACCGCTGCCGAGGGCGCGACAGAAGACGAGCTGCGCAGGGACGTCGACGGGCTGCTCCACCAGTGGTCGACGATCGAGCGGGCCGCCGAGCGTACGACGGGCCCGGGCCTCCTCTACCGGGAGCCTGAGCTCGCAGTGCGGATCCTGCGCGAGGAGCTGAACAGCGAGTACCGGGGCGTGATCATCGACGACGCCGCGCTCTTCGAGGACGTCCGAAGCTACGTGGAGCGGGTGAGCCCGGAGCTCGCCGAGCGGGTCGAGCTCTACGAGCCGGAGGCCGAGGGGCAGCCGCTCTTCGACCGGTACCACGTCCACGAGCAGCTCCACAAGGCCCTGGACCGCAAGGTGTGGCTGCCCTCGGGGGGCTCCCTCATCATCGAGCGGACCGAGGCGCTGACGGTCATCGACGTCAACACCGGCAAGAACGTCGGCAAGAGCAATCTCGAAGAGACCGTCTTCCGCAACAATCTCGAAGCCGCCGAAGAGGTCGCCCGGCAGCTCCGGCTCCGAGACATCGGCGGCATCATCGTGATCGACTTCATCGACATGGAGCTGCGGGAGAACCGCGAGAAGGTCGCCGCCGCGTTGCGGGCGGCGCTCGCCCGGGACAAGACGAGGACCCAGGTGTTCGACATCTCCGAGCTCGGTCTCGTGGAGATGACCAGGAAGAGGATCTCGGAGGGGCTCATCGAGTCCCTCTCGACCGAGTGCGCTGTCTGCAACGGACGGGGGATCGTCCTCGACGCGTCGGCCATGTGACCGACCTGCGATAAGCTCTCTTTTCCATGTACGCCGTCATCCGCAGCGGAGGCAAGCAGGAGCGCGTGGCCGAGGGCCAGCGCGTCCGCCTGGAGCTCCTCGGTCAGCCCGTCGGAGCGGAGGTGGCCCTCCAGCCGGTCCTCCTCGTCGAGGACGGGGGGGCCGTCCGCGCGACGGCCGACGAGCTCGCCGGGGTGACGATCAGGGGCAGGGTGGTCGGCGAAGAGCTCGGCCCGAAGATCAACGCCATGACCTACAAGCCCAAGTCCAACCAGCGGCGCCGCTGGGGTCACCGCCAGCGCTACTCGACGGTGGAGATCCTCTCCATCGCGACCCGCTGAGGACGAGGCCGAGGCCGAGGAGGCACGATGTCGAAGACCAAGGGCGGCGGCTCGACCCGAAACGGCCGCGACTCGAACGCGCAGCGGCTCGGGGTGAAGGTGTTCGACGGCACCTCGGTGCGTGCCGGCGCGATCATCGTCCGCCAGCGTGGCACGAGGTTCCACCCGGGCGTGAACGTGGGCCGCGGCGGCGACGACACCTTGTTCGCCACCTCCGACGGGGTCGTCAAGTTCGGGACCCGCAAGGACCGCAAGCTCGTCGACGTCCTCCCCGGCTGACCCTCCTGGCCTCGCCCGGGCCGGCTACTCCCCGGGCCCTGCGGTCTCGCCGAGCGTCCGCACGACCCCCCTCACCACCTCGGCGATCGTCGGGACCGCACCCGCCGCGACCACCTCGGCTCCCTGTGGTCCCGCGGACTCCCCGCCACCCGGTCCCGCTGCCGCGCGACGCGCTGCGCCGGTGACGACGGCGAGGCCGAGCACCTCTGCTCCGAGATGTCGTGCGGCTACGGCCTCGGGGACGGTCGACATCCCGACCAGGTCGGCGCCAAGTGCCGCCAGCATCCTGACCTCGGCAGGCGTCTCGAGCTGCGGGCCGGCCACCTGGGCGTAGACGCACTCTCGGAGGGGCACCACCGCCCGGGCGAGCTCGCGCAGCCTCGGTGACCAGGCGTCGGTCAGGTCCACGTGGCGCGAGCCCGCCACGCCGTCGGTCACGCCCGCGAGCGGCGACACGCCGGTCAAGTTGAGGTGGTCGCCGATGACGACGACCTCGCCCGACGACAGTGCGGGGTCGACCGCCCGAGCGCCGCAGGTGAGCACGACGACCCCGACGCCCGCGGCGATGGCGGTACGCACGAGGTGGACCACCTCGGCTGGGCTCCGCCCTTCGTAGAGGTGGAGGCGTCCCGCCACGATCAGGGCCTGCCTCCCCTCGAGTGCGACTGACCACGCCACGGGCCGGTGGTCGGGGCCGCTCAAGCGAGCGAACCAGGGGAGCGAGGTGAGGTCGACGGGCGGCCCGCTGGCTCCGAGCGCGTCGTTCACCCCGTAGAGGCCGCTGCCCAGGACGACGAGGACGTCGTGGCGTTCCGCGCCGGTCATCCGGCCCAGCTCACGCGCGGCGATGCGGGCCTGCTCGAACGGGTTCGCGCCGGGTGCGCCCGGGCTCGTGGTGGGCACCGCGGCAATGCTATGGCGGCCGCCTTCGGCGCCCGGAAAGCGGGCCTGCACCCCGGCAACACGCCGGCCGCACCCCGGCAACACGCCGGCCGCACCCCGGCCGAGGGACGGTGGATAGGCTCGCCCCGAGTGACGCATGCGGCGATGGACGACGGCTACCACCCTCCGGTCGAGGAATACCTGCAGACGGTGCACTCCTTGAAGGAGGAGGGGACCCCGCCGATCCAGGCGCGAATCGCCGAGCGGCTCGGCCGCTCCGCGCCGTCTGTCTCCGAGATGCTCGACCGCTTGGCCGAAGACGGCTACGTGCGGCGTGAGGGGCGCCTCGTCGAGCTCACCGACAAGGGGTCGCGGCTCGCGGAGAAGGTCGTCCGGAAGCACCGCCTCGCAGAACGGTTGCTTGCCGACGTGATCGGGCTCGAGTGGCACAAGGTGCACCGCGAGGCCGGCAGATGGGAGCACGTGATCTCCGACGACGTCGAGGCGCGCCTGGTGCAGCTCCTGGGCGATCCGGCCACCTGTCCCCACGGGAACCCGATCCCCGGTGCGGGGTCGCCGGTCACAGCAGCCGCCGAACGCCCGCTTGCCGATGCCGAGCCCGGCGACCACGTGTGCCTCGTGCGGATCAGCGAAGAGGTCGAGCTGGACACGGCTGCCCTGGCGTACCTCGACGACCACCACTTCATCCCGGGCGCCAGCGCGACCGTCGTGGCGCGCGCGCCGGACGGGACGCTGATGCTCGACGCAGAGGGGGCATCGGTCGCGATCGGCGCGCACCTCTCGCGCCGGCTTTACGTCTCGAGCAACTGAGGCCGGCGGCCGTGTCCGGTTTCGTGGACGAGGCACAGCTGCATGCCAAGGCGGGCAACGGCGGGGCAGGTGCGGTCTCGTTCCGCCGCGAGGCACACGTCGCGCGCGGAGGACCAGACGGCGGTGACGGAGGGCGGGGAGGCGACGTCTGGCTGGTCGCCGATCCGAACCAGGCGTCGCTCCTCGCCTTCAAGGACCATCCGTTCCGGCGAGCAGGAGATGGCGCCCACGGGTCGGGCAAGCGCCGGCACGGTCAGCGCGGCGGTGACCTCGAGGTCCCCGTGCCGGTCGGCACGGTGGTGCGCGATCGGGACGGCACGATCCTGCGCGACCTCTCCTTCGCAGGGGACCGGTGGCGGGTCGCAGAGGGGGGTCGCGGCGGGCGCGGGAACGCGCGGTTCCTCTCCAATGCGCGCCGTGCGCCCGGCTTCGCGGAGCAGGGCGAGCACGGCGAGGAGCGCTGGCTGAACCTCGAGCTGAAGCTCTCGGCCGACGCCGCCCTCGTCGGCTTCCCGAACGCCGGCAAGTCGACCCTGATCTCCACGGTCTCGTCTGCCCGGCCGAAGATCGCCGATTACCCCTTCACGACGCTCCAACCACACCTCGGCGTCGTGCGCGTCGGGGGGAGCGGTGACGTGACCGAGCTCGTCGTGGCGGACGTGCCGGGACTCGTCGCGGGGGCCGCCGAGGGGCGCGGCCTCGGCCACCGGTTCCTCCGCCACGTCGAACGCGCCCGGGTGCTCGTCGTGCTCGTGGATCTGGCGAGCGCCATGACGCCGGAGGCGCAGCTCGACGTCCTCCTGGGCGAGCTCGGTCGCTACGAGCCCGCCCTCCTCGAGCGACCCCGGCTCGTGGTCGGCTCGAAGGCCGATGCGGCGACCGCGGGGGAAGACGTCCGTGCCGATGCCCTGACCGGCGGGGCAGGCCCAGCACGCCGGGCGGCGCGCGACCTCGACATCTCGGCAGTGACGGGCGAGGGCGTGCAGGAGCTCGTGAACCGGATGGCCGCGCTCGTCGTCGACGCGCGCGCGGCGGAGGCCCAGGCTTCGCTTGGATCGGCGGCCCCGGGATCGGTGGCGGCGAACATGACGCTTCCGCCCCACGCGGCACTGTCCGCAGAAGTGGTTCCCGGCGCCGGTGCGACGGTGGTCCACCGTCCAGCGCCCGAGGGGGTCGTCGTGGAACGGTCCGGGCGGGGAGCCTGGCGGGTCGAGGGGCGCGAAGCGTTGCGGGCGGTGAGCTTCTCGGACCTCACCGATGACGCCGCTCTCGCAGAAGCCGTGAGGCGGCTCCGCCGCCTGGGCGTCGACCGTGCGCTCGCTCGCGCCGGCGCGCACGACGGCGACGAGGTCTCCGTCGGAGAATTGTCCTTCACCTGGTTCAGGGACCAGCCCGTCGAGGTCGCCGACGCGGAGGATCTCGAGCGGCGCCCCCGTCGTCGCAGACGCGGCATCGGCTCGTAACTGCGCACGCGCGCGCCGCGCCTCCGAAGGGGCCACCCGCTCCTCCACTACGGTCGGGTGCATGCCTGCCTCCTCGCGCACCGTGGTCGTGAAGGTGGGCTCGTCGACCTTGACCGGTACCTCCGGCGACGTCGACGCGGGGGTGGTCGGCCGCCTTTCGGGTGAGGTCGCGGCGCTGGTGAGCGCCGGACACCGGGTCGTGGTCGTGACCTCTGGCGCGATCGCGTGCGGCTGGGCGGCGCTCGGGCGCGCGGGAGCCCGGCCGTCTGAGCCCTCCCTCCTCCAAGCGCTGTCGGCGGTCGGCCAGCAGTGGCTCATGCGGGCGTGGCAGGACGGGCTCGGCGCCGAAGGCCTCCTCGCCGGTCAAGTGCTCCTGGCCCCGCTCGATTTCGGCCACCGCCGCCAGTACCTGCACGCGCGGGCCACGCTGCAACACCTCTGGGACCTCGGCGTCGTACCGGTCGTGAACGAGAACGACGCGGTGGCGGACGAGGAGATCCGCTTCGGCGACAACGACCGTCTCGCCGCACTGGTCGCGCATCTTGCCCACGCCGATCTGCTCGTCCTGCTCACCGACACGCCCGGGCTTCTGAGCGCCGACCCCAGACTGGGTGGCTCCGGTTCGCTCATCGAAGAGGTGCTGGAGATCGACCAGCGGCTGATGGAGTTCGCCGGCGGACCTGGGTCAGTCGGCAGCGGGGGCATGGCGTCGAAGCTTGCGGCAGCGCGCATGGCGAGCCGTTCGGGGGTCACGACCGTCATCGCCGACGGCCGACGACCGAGGGTGGTCCAGGACGCGTTGGCGGGTGTGCCCGGGGTCGGCACGGTGTGCAGGCCAGGTCCCGCGCGGATGCCGGCGAGGAAGCTCTGGATCGCGTACGCGCTCGGCGCTGCGGGGCGGCTGGTCGTCGACGACGGCGCCCGGCGAGCGGTCGTCGAGGGGGGCCGTTCCTTGTTGCCTGCAGGCGTCGTGGGGTTGAGCGGCCGCTTCGACGCCGACGACGCCGTGGAGGTCGCTGATACCACCGGAGCGGTATTCGCCAAGGGTCTCGTGCGCTACTCCTCGGAGCGCGCGGGGGACTGGATGGGCAAGAGGAGCGACGAGCTCCCCGACGATCTGTCGAGGGTGGCGGTCCATCGCGATGACCTCGTCGTGCTGGCCTGAGCAGGCCCCCGGTGCCACCCCGGTAGTGTGGCCCGATGAGCGAGGGTGGCCTCCATCCGCTCGCGCACCGGGTCCGCGCGGCGTCGCGCGAGGTGGCGCGCTCATCTGCGGCCGTCCGCGACGACGGTTTGCGCGCGGCCGCCGACCTCCTCGTGAACGAAGCGGACGTCGTCCTCGCCGCCAATGGTGAAGACCTCGAACGCGCCGCACGCGATGGGCTCGACGCCACTGCGCTCGACCGGCTGCGCCTGTCCGACACCCGGATCGCGCAGATGGCCGAGGGGCTGCGCGCCGTCGCCGCGCTGGCGGACCCGGTCGGCGAGGTCCTCGACGGCTGGGTGCGTCCGAACGGTCTCAGGGTCGAGCGCGTCCGGGTACCGCTCGGGGTGGTCGGCGTCATCTACGAGAACCGTCCCAACGTGACGAGCGACGCGGCCGGTCTTTGCGTCAAGGCGGGGAACGCGGCCTTCCTGCGTGGCTCCGCGTCGGCCCTGGCGTCGAACCGCGCGGTCGTCGGCGTGCTGCGCCGGGCGATGTCGAAGGCCGGGCTTCCCGAGGACGCCGTCGCGCTCGTCGAGGACACCAGCCACTCGACGGCGATCGAGTTCATGCGCCTGCGCGGTCTCGTCGACTGCCTCGTGCCGCGTGGAGGCAGAGCGCTCATCGGCTCGCTGATCGAGCACGCGACGGTCCCGTACGTCCTCGACGGCGACGGCAACTGCCACGTGTACGTGGACGCTTCTGCTGACCTGGACATGGCCGAGCGGATCGTCGTGAACGCCAAGACCCAGCGGCCGGGCGTCTGCAATGCGGTGGAGACCCTGCTCGTGCATGCCGACGTCGCACCGGTCCTCCTCGACCGCCTTTCCCGGTCGCTCGCCGCGGTCGAGCTCGTGGCGGACGAGCGCGCCCGCCGCCATCTGCCCGGCGCGGCACCCGCGAACGACGACGACTACGGCACCGAGTTCCTCGCCCTGAAGCTCGCGGTGGCGGTCGTGGACGACCTCGACGCCGCGATGGACCACATCGCACGCTTCGGTTCCGGCCACTCCGAGGCGATCGTGACCCGTGACGTCGCATCGGCCGACCGGTTCGTCCGCGAGGTGGACGCGGCGGCGGTGCTCGTGAACGCGTCGACCCGGTTCGTCGACGGTGGAGAGCTCGGGCTCGGTGCCGAAGTGGGCATCTCCACTCAGAAGCTCCACGCGCGCGGCCCCATGGGGCTGCGCGAGCTCACCTGCGTGAAGTGGGTCGTGCGCGGCGACGGGCAGGTGCGCCGATGAGCGAGCCGCTCCCGTCGGAACGGCCGCAGCCCCCGAAGCCGCAAGGGCCGGGCGCCGGCCCGTTCGGTTCGATCGAGGAGGTGAGAGAGGGACTCGCCCGCGTCGGCTACATCGCCGACGAACGCATCGCCGGCGTCGTCTACCTCGCTGACCGGCTCGAGAAGCCGGTGCTGATCGAAGGTCCCGCAGGGACCGGCAAGACCCAGCTCGCCAAGTCTGTCGCCGAGACGGCCGGCAGCAGGCTCATCAGGCTCCAGTGCTACGAGGGGCTCGACGAGGCGAAGGCGCTCTACGAGTGGAACTACCGCAAGCAGCTGCTGCGGATCCAAGCCGAACAGTCGGCGTCGTCGTGGCAGGACCTCGAAGCCGACATCTTCTCCGAGGACTTCCTCCTCACCCGGCCGCTGCTCGAGGCCATCCGAAGCGAGGAGCCCGTCGTGCTCCTCGTCGACGAGATCGACCGGGTCGAGCTCGAGACCGAGGCATTGCTCCTCGAGGTGCTCTCGGAGTACCAGGTGTCGATCCCCGAGCTCGGCACTGTGCGCGCCAGCCGCGTGCCCATGGTGTTCCTCACCTCCAACAACACGCGGGAGCTGTCCGAGGCGTTGAAGCGGCGCTGCCTCTACCTCCACGTGGACTACCCCGAGCTCGCCCGCGAGCGCGAGATCGTGATGCGACGCGTGCCGGGGATCCGACAGGAGCTCGCGGACCAGGTCGCCCGCATCGTCCGGTCACTGCGCTCGCTCGAGCTCCGCAAGCCCCCGTCGGTCGCCGAGACCCTGGACTGGGCACGCACGCTGGTCGTGCTCGGTGTGGAGTCGATCGATGCCGCGAGCGCAAAGGACACCCTGCACGTGCTCTTGAAGTACCGCCAGGACATCGAACGCGCGGCGAAGGAGCTCCTCACCGCCGATGCTTGAGCTCCTCTCGGGGTTCGTCGAGGAGCTGCGGGCCGCAGGGCTGCCGGTGTCGCTGACCGAGCACTTGGACGCCGCGCGCGCCGTCCATCACGTGCCGATGGAGGACCGGGACGCGCTCAAGGCCGCCCTCGGCGCGACGCTCGTGAAGTCGGGTGCCCACTGGCAGGCGTTCGAGACCGCGTTCGAGATCTACTTCTCCTTTCGCCACGCCGGCGAGGAGGCAGGGAGCGGTGGGACCGAGGGGATCGACGGCTCGCGGCCCGAGGGATCGGAGCCCGGCGATGCCTTCCCATCCGATGGCGATGCGGCCGGAGGCGGCGGAGAGCCCATGAGCGCCGCGGAGCTCGCCGCGTTGCTGTTCAAGGCCATGCGACAAGGGGACCGGGCGACGGGGGCGGCGCTGGCTCGGCGCGCGGTCGACCGCTACGCCGCGATCGAGCCTGGAAGGCCGGTCGGAGGTACCTACTACCTCTACCGGACCCTTCGCCATCTCGACCTCGAAGGTCTCCTCGAGCGGCTGCTGCAAGACGCGCGGGCCCAAGAGGAGCTGACCGCGCTCGAAGACCGCCTCCTCGCCGACGAGTACCGCGCGCGAATCGCGGCACTCCGCAGGGCGATCGAAGCGGAGATCCGTCGCCGCCTCGTGCTCGACAGGGGTCCGGCGGCGCTTGCCCGGGCGGTCCGGCGGCCCTTGCCCGAAGACGTCGACGTCATGCACGCGAACCGTGAGGAGCTGGCCGCCCTCCATCGGACGCTCCATCCCCTCTCGAGGAAGCTCGCGGTCCGGCTCGGCCGGAAGCGGCGCCACCGCAGGAAGGGGCCGCTCGACTTCCGCGCCACCGTGCGGCGATCGCTTTCGACCGGCGGGGTGCCCGTCGAGCCGCGGTTCCGCCACCCCAGGCCCTCCAAGCCCGAGATCTTCGTGGTCGCGGACATCTCGGGGTCCGTCGCTTCCTTCGCCCGCTTCACGCTGGAGCTCGTGTACGCGATCAGCACGCAGTTCTCGAAGGTCCGCAGCTTCGTGTTCGTCGACGGGATCGACGAGGTGACCGATGTCTTCGAGCACGCCGGCGACCCGGCCACGGCGGTCAGGCGCATCACGACCGAGGCGGACGTCGTGTGGCTGGACGGCCACTCCGACTACGGACATGCGTTCGAGGAGTTCGACCGGAGGTGGGGAGACGAGGTGACCTCGCGCGCCACGCTCCTCGTCCTCGGCGACGCGCGCAACAACTACCACGCCTCGGGCGCGTGGGTGCTGCGCGAGCTCCAGCACCAGGCGCGCCACGTCTACTGGTTGAACCCCGAGCCTCGCCAGTACTGGGGGTCGGGCGACTCGATCATCGACGAGTACGCCGTCCACTGCGACGCCGTCGTCGAGTGCCGCACCCTGCGCCAGCTGGAGCGCTTCGTGGCCGAGCTGGCCTGAGCATGCGGCGGGGCTCCAGAGCTGATCGACGGGACCGCGCCCGGCAACTGCCGGGCGCGGTCCGTTGCCTCAGGGGGATCGACGACGGGGATGCGCTAACAGGCGTAGTCCCCGTCGAACGGCTGGCTGTTCACGCTGTCGGTGTACTGGAGGAGCTGGATGGGGCCGGAGGGTAGCGAATCCTTGAGGGAGAGCGCCACAGAGCGTGCGTTCGAGCACTTGTAGGAGGGTGTCGGTCCTGTCCACCACGCGGGGAAGAGCGGGGCGGACGGGTTGTACGTGCCGACGATGTCGTTCCAGTGGGAGAGGGAGAAGTAGAAGCCCACTGTGTTGATGTTCTCGGTGTAGTGCAGCGCGTCGAAGGCCCCCACTACGACCGAGCGGCTGGCGCTGGGCGAGGGGCTCGAGGAGAAGCCGATCTGCTCGACGTCGAGCCACCAGGGAACTTTCGCCCTTGTGGCGATCGCGGCGGTCGCCTGCTGGTACGAGGAGATCGCCGCCCCGTAGCCGTAATTGCAGGCGGCCGTTGTCGGCGCTGTGGCGTTGCCTGCGCAGCCGGGCTCCGGTGTGCTGGAGGTGCCGTAGGAGAGGAAGGTGTAGAGGTTCATCCCCCCGGCCGCCCATGTGACCTCCTGGGCGAGGCAAGGGTTGACCGTGCCGTAGGACCAGCCGGCTACCTCGACCACGCCGATCTGGTGCGGCGCCGGCGGGAACTTGGAGCACTGGTACTGGGAGACGTCGTAGCCGTAGCTGCCCGGCTGGAACGACGGCGGACCGGGGTCGCCGTTCCCGACGCCGGTGGCGATCCCCACGACGCTGCCGGGGATGTGCTCGGGGGTCGAGCCCCAGTAGATGGCCGAGCCGAACGCCGTCACGCTGCCACCTGCGCCGGCGAGCCAGTACCCCGTCCCGTCGTAGAGCGTGGAGATGCCGACGATCGGTTGCCTGATCTGCTGGTTGCCGAGCGAGCCGTAGAACCGGCCCGTCGCTCCGCCGTAGCTGAACACGCCGCCGTCGGTCGCGACCAACCAGTACCCCGCCCCTGTTGGCATGTTCGCCATGCCGGTCACCGGCTGGGCGAGGACGTGGCCCCCGGCGGAGCCGAAGAACTTCGCGGCACCGAAGGTGAAGATCCCGCCGTCGGCTGCTACGAGCCAGTACCCGTCGCCTGTGCGCGTCGGCGCCATCCCGACGACCGGGGCGACGAGGTGCTTGCCTCCCTCGGATCCGAAGAACCTCGCCGTCCCGAAGGTGAAGATCCCGCCGTCGCCCGCCACGAGCCAGTACCCGTGGCCTGTCGGCGCCGCCGCCATCCCGACGATCGGGGAGACGAGGTGAGCGGCGCCCTCGGAGCCGTAGAACCTTGCGTCGCCGAAGGTGAAGATCCCGCCGTCGCTCGCCACCTCCCAGTACCCCTTGCCTGTGGGCATCGCCGCCATGCCCACGACCGGCTCGTTCAGGTGGTGACCGGCCATCGAGCCGTAATTCGGTGCGCCCCCGAAGCTGTAGACGGCACCTGTCGAGGCGTCCAGCCAGTATGCGGTGTCCTGGACGGGCACTGTCGTGGTCTGGCCGGGTGTCTGTCCCGATCCGCTCGGGGTTGTCGAGGCGACGCCCCCGGACGCTCCCGCGAGCGGGGCCCCGCCGGCGCCCGAGAGAAGTCCTGCGACGCTGAGTACGATTGCGGCCATCAAGCAATATGGTCGCCGCCGGCCGATTGCGCGTTGAAGCAGGCGGGTAAAGGGGAATCGGCATCGGGGTCCCATCCCGGCCGAATTGTAGTGCCCTACTGCACGAATGCAAGCAATTGCCGGAAATGCGCGCGCACGCAGGAACCTTTTCGCTGTCCGGCGCGCGTCAATGCGTGCGAGGACTCCGCGGACGCAAGATGCGTCGGGACAGACGCAGTTGCGCGACGCGTCAGGATCGCAGCAGTTCCGCGACGTCGAACGCGAGATCGAGTGACTGGCGCGCGTTCAGGCGTGGGTCGCACATCGTCGTGTACCGCTGCCCGAGGTCGTCTTCTTCGATCGCCTCCGCCCCGCCGAGGCATTCGGTCACGTCGTCGCCGGTGAGCTCCACGTGGACCCCGCCTGGCCAGGACCCGAGGGACCGGTGGACTCCGAACCACTCGCGCAGCTCGGTCACGATGTCACCGAACCGGCGCGTCTTGCGACCTTGGTCACCGGTGAACGTGTTGCCGTGCATGGGGTCGCATGCCCACACGACCGGGTAACCCTCGTCCCTGACCGCCTCGATGAGCGAGGGGAGCGCGTCGGCCACCTTGCCCGCGCCCATGCGCGAGATGAGCGTGAGCCGGCCGGGCGTGCGATGGGGATCGAGGCGTGTGCACAGGGCGACGACCTCGTCGGGAGTCGCGCTCGGCCCGAGCTTGATCCCGACAGGGTTGATCACCCCCGAGAGGAACTCGACGTGCGCCCCGTCGAGCTGGCGCGTGCGCTCGCCGACCCACAGCAGGTGGCCCGAGGTGTCGACCCAGTCACCGGTCAGCGAGTCGCGACGCGTGAGCGCCTCTTCGTAGTGGAGGATCAGCGCCTCGTGGCTCGTCCAGAAGTCGACCTGGTGCAGGTTCTCCTCGGCGGAGAGGTCGATGCCGCACGCGGCCATGAACCGCAGCGCCCGATCGATCTCGGTCGCGATCTGCTCGTAGCGGCGACCCTCGGCAGACGTGGCGACGAACTCCTGGTTCCACCTGTGGACGTGCGACAGGTCGGCGAACCCGCCCTTCGTGAAGGCCCGAAGAAGGTTCAGCGTCGCCGCCGCCTGGTGATAGGCGGCGACGAGGCGCGAGGCGTCGGGCCGCCGCGCCGCGGGGTCGAACGCCTCGTCGTTGACCATGTGCCCGCGGAATGCCTCGAGCTCCACGCCGTCCATCCGCTCGACGGCGGAGGTCCGCGGCTTGGCGAACTGGCCTGCGATCCTGCCGACCTTCACGACCGGGACGCCCGCCGCGTAGGTGAGCGTCACCGCCATCTGCAGGATCACCTTGAGCTTGTCGCGGATGCTGTCCGCGCTGAATTCCAAGAATGACTCCGCGCAATCACCTGCCTGGAGGAGGAAGGCCTCGCCGCGCGCCACGTCGGCCAGCTTCGAGGTGAGCCGGCGGGCCTCGCTCGCGATGACGAGCGGCGGAAGCGCAGCGAGCGTGTTCTCGGCGTCCTTCAGCCGCTCGGCGTCGGGCCACTCAGGCTGCTGGGCGACGGGCCGCGACCGCCACGAGCTCGTCCGCCATTCGCCGCCGGGCGGCAGGGTGGTCGCCATCTCCTTAGCGTAGGGCCCGCGCGGGCAATCGCCGGATGCCTACGCTGCGGCGATGCCCGGCCCGACGAGCGGTTGCCCGTCCGGGGGACTTACGGCCCAAGGTCCTGCGGGCTCCGAGCGGGTCGGACTGCTCGGTGGCACCTTCGACCCTCCGCATTGCGGCCATCTCGCCGCCGCGCGGGCGTCGGTCCGGGCGCTCGCACTCGACCGGCTGCTCTTCGTCGTGGCGAACGAGCCCTGGCAGAAGGTGGGGCTGCGCTCGATCACCCCCGCCGAGGACCGCTTCGCGATGGTCGAGTCGATGGCGCGGCTCGTGCCCGGCGCCGAGGCCTCCAGGCTGGAGATCGACCGCGGTGGCCCGAGCTACACCGTCGACACGGTCGAGGAGCTGCGGGCGGACGCGCGTCGCCGCGGTGTCGAGCTCGACCTGTTCCTCGTGGTCGGCGCGGACCTCGTGGCCGGTCTCGACACCTGGGAGCGCGTCGACGAGCTGCGCCGTGCGGTGACGCTCGCCGTCGTCGCCCGACCGCACAGCGACACCCCCCGGGCGCCGGGGTGGCGAACGGTGGAGGTCGATGGCGAGGCCGTCGACGTCTCGAGCTCGGAGGTGAGGGACCGGCTGGAACGGGGACTGCCTGTGGAGGGGCTTGTACCGGCCGAGGTGATCCGCTGCATCCGGACGCGCGGTCTGTACGCTGTGAGCGGATGAGGACGCCGGTCACCGACACCGACGAGCGGGCGACGCCCGCGCCACGGATGCCGGCGTCCGGAGATGGGACTCCCACCCTCTCCCCGGCCCGCAAGACGGTGCGGGACGCCAGGCGCCGGGCGCGCCGGGCGCGCCGCCTGTACACGCTGGGCGGTCTCGCTGTCCTCGTGGCCTTCCTCGCTGCGACGGTCGTCGTCGTGGACATGGTCCGTTGACGCTGCCGGGGGCGGCGCTCGTCGCCGCTGCCGCGGCGGACGGAAAGCTCGGCAACGAGACGGTGGTGCTGGCGATGGACGACGCGCTCGGCGTCGTCGACGCCTTCGTCGTGACGAGCGGTCGCAACGTCCGTCAGGTACGCACGCTCACCGAGGAAGTCGAACGTCAGGTCAAAGAACGCGTCGGACGAGCACCGATCAGCGTCGAGGGACTGCGGGACGCAACCTGGGTCCTCATGGACTACGGCGACTTCGTCGTCCACGTGTTCTTGGAGGAGATCCGTTCTTTCTACGATCTCGAGCACCTATGGATCGCGGCGCCCCGCGTGCGCTGGCGGGAGGAGGCGACGGGCTGAGCGGGCTGAGTGGGCTCGCTGCCGGCCGGTGCGCCGGCCTCAAGGTGCCGTCGTCGGCGCCGCCGTTGTCAGCACCGCGGCGTACTGCGCTTCGTGCACGGCACCCGTCACGAAGGCCCCCGTCTCCACCGGTACTTCGAGTTGGCTCTTGGCGATCTCGAAGATCACCCCGACGCCGGGCCTGAACGCCGACACCGTGTAGACGACCTGCGCGACGCCGAGCACTTCCCGGGTCCCCGACAGCGTGCCGAAGTCCGCGCTGAAGTCGAGGGTGACCGTGTCCTTCTTCGCTGTCTGGGAGACCGAGACGAGCCGGGTTCCCGCTGTGAGCGCGGTCGTGATCCCGGCCTGGCGTTCGCTCTGCGTCGGGCCGCCGAGGAGCGCCTCGACGACGTCGCGGACCCCGGTGTGCGGCGGGACGACCCGCTTGAGGGCGGTGAGGTGCCCGGTGCGCGCGACGAAGAAGACGTCGACAGGGGTGCAACCGGTTGTGCAGAGGTTGACGGTGCGGGGCGTGACCGTGAGCGGCGCCTTTGTCGAGATGGGGCTCGCCGTCGGCTGCGTCGGGATCCCGCACGCGGTCAGCATCACGCCGCCGATCGCTGCCGCGGCGAGCGCGCCGACCGACCGCCACGCCGTCCTCATGGCGCCGCCAGCCCGTTCAGCGGCCCGTGGGGCGGCTCGCCCGCCGGTTCGTCTTCGTCGCTCACTGCCGCCTCTCCTGGGAGCTCGATGGTGAAGCGGGCGCCTCCGCCCTCGGCCTCCTCCGCCCAGACCTTGCCGCCGTGGAGCCGCACGTGCTCGGCCACGAGCGCGAGACCGAGCCCGGTCCCGGTCCCCGCGCCGCGCTGGAATGCGGCGTGGCCGCGGTAGAAACGCTCGAAGACCCTGGTCCGCTCCGAAGAGGGGAGGCCCGGGCCGGCGTCCTCCACCGACACCCGGACCGCAGGCGGGGCGCCGTTGTCGCCGGCGGGAGCCACCCGCACGAGGGTCGCACCTCCCCCGTAGAGCGACGCGTTCTCGAGGAGGTTCGACATCACCCGCTCGAACCGGCGCTTGTCGACCCACAGGTGCGTGCCGTCCACCTGCGGGTCCACCTCCACGGGGGGCGCGGGCGTGTCGACGGGGAGCGCCCGGTGCGCGGCGGCGACTGCACGCCGGACGAGCTCGCCTGGCTCGACCTCTTCGAGGGAGACGTCCGCCGACCCGCTGTCGGATCTCGAGATTTCGAGCAGGTCGCCCACCATCCGCTGGAACCGCCGGACGTCCGCCGAGAGGAGCTCGAGGGCCCGGCGTCCCGGCGCGGCGAGTGAATCGGACTGGCGCTCGAGGACCTCGAGACTCGCCGCGAGGGTGGTGAGCGGGGAACGGAGCTCGTGGCTCACGTCGGAGGTGAAGCGGGCCTCGCGCTCGATGCGCTCCTGGAGCTGGTCGACCATCCGATTGAACGAGCTCGTGAAGGCGGCGAGATCGGGGTCACCCGCCGTCGAGACGAGGCGCGTGTCGAGCTCGCCACCGGCGATCGCCACGGCCGCCCGCGAGACGCTCGTCAGCGGATGGAGCGACCGTTCGCTCGCCCACCGCCCGAGCGCCGCGCCGAGCACCGTCGTCACCGCGCCAGCGCCGAAGAGGGCGAGCGCGAGCACACGCAGGGTGTGCGCGAGGTCGGCGATGTCGAAGATCTCGAAGTACGCGCCGTGGACCGACGCCAAGGGCACCCCGACCGCGATGTGCGTCTGTCCGTGGAGGAGGTAGGTCTGCGAGGCCGCCGTGCGGTCCTTGATGACGAGAGTACGGAGTGAGGGAGGGATCGCGTCCTGGGTCACGGAGAACGCGCCCTCGTACCACACTGTGCCTCTCCTCTCGAGGAGCGAGGGGGAGTGCGGTGTGACCGTGAGGGTCTGGTCGATTGTTGTGCCCGCGGCGACGTGCTGGCTGACGAAGGCGGCGTTCAAGAACGCTTCGTGCACCGCTGTGTGCTCACGGTCGCCGACGAGGAAGTGGCGCGTCGTGAAGTAGCTGAGCGCCCCCATGCTCGAAGACAGCACCAACGCGCTGAGGGCGAACATCACGGTGACCCGCGCTCTCAGGCCGAGGCGGGTCCACAGCGGTGCGGAACGCGCCTTGAGGCGCGAATCAGGGCACAAGCTTGTAGCCCATGCCCCGGACGGTGAGGATGTGGCGGGGGAGCGCCGGGTCCGGCTCGATCTTGGTGCGAAGGCGCCGGATGTGGACGTCGACGAGGCGACCGTCGCCGAAATAGTCGTAGCCCCAGACCCGGTCGAGGAGCTGCTCACGGCTCAAGACCTTGTTCGGGGCGGACGCGAGCTCGCACAGGAGGCGGAACTCGGTCTTCGTGCAGTGGACCTCCGTGCCGTCCTGCCTGCGGAGCACGCCCTCTTCGGGGACGAGCTCGAGGTCGCCGAAGGCGAGCACGGTCGGCCCCTCCTCGGTCGGGCGAACCCGCCGGAGCAGGGCGCGGATGCGGGCCCCGAGCTCTTTGGTCACGAAGGGCTTGGTCACGTAGTCGTCGGCGCCGGCTTCGAGACCTGCGACCACGTCATGGGTGTCGGTGCGGGCGGTCACGATGATGATCGGCACGGCGCTCTGGCGTCGCAGAGCCCGGCAGCACTCGAAACCGTCCATCCCGGGCAGCATCAGGTCGATCAGGGCGACGTCGGACGGCTGCTCGTTGAAGTGCTCGAGCGCTTCCTCGCCGTTGGCCACCTCGTCGACCTCGTACCCCTCGCCCTCGAGCGCCAGCCGCATCGAGGAACGGATGCGCTCGTCGTCCTCGACGACCAGGATGCGGCTGCTCATGGGTCTAGGTTACGGGTTGACGACACCCCGGTGGAACCGTTCTTGCAACGGCCAGGGCTACCGTTGAAGGGGTGGAGCACAGGCACGCGGCCGACCAGGACGACACCGGTGCTGCAGGCTGGCAGCTGGCCGAGTTCGCCGGGTGGCTGCTCGGCCGTGCGGGCGCCCCCCGCCGCGCCTACCTCGGCGACCTCGAGGCGTTCTGTGAGTGGGCCGGCCGCTCGGGCTGCACCGGCCCAGACGGCGCGGACCGGATCCTGCTCCGCCGGTACCTGGCCTACCTGTCGACGAGAGGGTATGCACGTGCGAGCGTCGCCCGGAAGGCGGCGGCGCTCCGCTCGTACTTCGGATGGTGCCGGCGTCGGGGGCTGGTCGCCGAGGACCCGTCCCGGCGTCTCGGGTCCCCGTCGTCGGGGGGGCGGCTGCCCGCTGTCTTGTCCCCCCGCGAGCTGGACGTCCTGCTCGAAGGGCGCGGCGCGGGGCGGCCGCGGGGCGGGGGGAAAGCCCCCGGCGGCAAAGGCGCCGACTCCCGGCTCTCCCGCGCGGTCGCGTACTCCCTCCAGGACGACGCGGTGCTCGAGCTCCTCTACGCCGCCGGCCTGCGGGTGTCCGAGCTGTGCGGTCTCGACCGGAAGGGCGTGGACCTGCGCGGCCGCACGGTGACCGTCATGGGCAAGGGCGCCAAGGAGCGCCGTGTGCCCGTCCACGGCCGCTGCGCCGACGCGCTCCGGCGCTGGCTCGAAGAAGGGCGTCCCGTCGTGGAGGGCGCCGACAGCCCCAAAGAAGCGGTGTTCTTGAACCGGAGAGCCCTCCGGCTCGGGCCGCGAGACGTGCGCCGTATAGTCGACCGGCGCTCCCCGGTCCCGACTCATCCCCACGCGCTCCGTCACTCGATGGCCACCCACCTGCTCGACGGGGGCGCCGATCTGCGGGTCGTCCAGGAGCTGCTCGGTCACGCGAGCCTGCGGACCACCCAGATCTACACCCACGTGAGCAGGGAGCGGCTCGTCGAGGTGTACGGACGGGCCCACCCTCGGGCCTGAAGCCCCACCCCCGGGCTCCCGGCGGGCACCCCGGGCCGTGGGCGCTCCTCGGAGGAAGTATCCTCCTCAGTGCCTGCCGACCGGTGGGCGCTGAATCGAGAAACCATCCTGCACCCGAGCGCGTTCCACGGTCGCCCCCGAGGGGGTGCTGCGCACGGGGAAGTGAAACCGACTGGAGGAGATTGCATGGCCGTCGTCACGATGCGACAGCTGCTGAGCGCCGGAGTCCATTTCGGCCATCAGACGCGCCGCTGGAACCCCAAGATGCGCCGCTACATCCTCGGCGAGCGCAACGGGATCTACCTGATCGATCTCCGCAAGACGCTCCAGGGGATCGAGACGTCCTACGCCTTCGTGCGCGACCTCGTGGCCGGTGGTGGTCACATCCTCTTCGTCGGCACCAAGAAGCAGGCGCAAGGGCCGATTGCCGACTACGCAGTGGCCTGCGGCATGCCGTACGTGAACCAGCGGTGGCTCGGCGGGATGCTCACGAACTTCACCACGGTCTCGGGCCGAGTGAAGCGGATGCAGGACCTCCGCACCATGCAGGCGGCGGGAGACTTCGAGGGGATGCCCAAGCGCGAGGCGCTGCGTCACGTGCGGGAGCTCGAGAAGCTCTCGCGGAACCTCGGCGGGATCAGCGGGCTCGACAGGCTGCCCGAGGCGATCTTCGTCATCGACACGAAGAAGGAGCACATCGCCGTCACGGAGGCGAACAAGCTCCGGCTCCCGGTCGTGGCCGTGGTCGACACGAACTGTGACCCCGATGTGATCGACTTCGTCATCCCCGGCAACGACGACGCGATCCGATCGGGGTCCCTCATGTGCAGGGTCATCGCCGACGCCGTTGCCGAGGGCCGCTGGATCGCCTCGCACCGGCCCGCGCCGCGCCGCGGCGAGAACGAGTCCGCGCCGCCCGCCGCGCCGTCCCCTCCGAGGCCGCGTCCGAGGGCGAACGTCGACGCCTCCCACCCCGAGCCTCCCCCCGAGCCGGCACCCGCGGGGTCGGCGCCCGCTTCGGCGCAACCTGCGGGCGAGCCAACCGCGGCCGAGCCCACCGCGGCCGAGCCCACCGCGGCCGAGCCCACCGCGGCCGAGCCCACCACGATCACCACGGAGGCCTGAGAAGTGCCCGAATTCAGTGCGAAGGACGTCCAGTCCCTCCGGCGGGCCGCCGGTGTCGGCATGCTCGACGCCAAGCGAGCCCTCGAGGCGACGGGCGGAGGCATGGAAGGCGCGATCCGCTGGCTGCGCGAGAAGGGGCTCGCGAAGGCCGCGACGCGCGACCAGCGCGAGGCATCCGAAGGGGCCGTCGCGGCCGTGCGCGAAGGCTCGACCGGCGCGATCGTCGAGCTCAGGAGCGAGACCGACTTCGTCGCGAAGGCGCCGGAGTTCGTCTCTCTCGTCGACGACCTCGCGGCCCTGGTCGCCGCCAAGGGCGAGGATGCCATCGACGAGCGCAAGGAGGAGATCGACCGGCTCCGCACCTCCCTGCAGGAGAACATCTCGGTCGGCCGCGTCGTGCGAATGGAGAGCGGGGAGGGCCAGGTCCTCGACATCTACGTCCACCAGCAGGCGGGCAGAGGGGTGAACGCCGTGATGGTGCTCCTCCAGGGTGGAACGCAGGAGCTCGCGCACGAGGTTGCCGTCCACATCGCGTTCGCGCGTCCCCAGTACCTGCGCCGGGAGGAGGTCCCCGAGGCGGAAGTCGCCGCGGAGCGCGAGACCGTCGAGCAGATCTCGCGCAACGAGGGGAAGCCCGAGGCCGCGCTGCCCAAGGTCGTCGAAGGAAGGATGAACGGTTGGTTCAAAGAGCGCGTCCTGCTCGAACAGGGCTACGTGCGCGACGAGAAGCAGTCGATCTCGGACCTCCTCGGGGGAGCGACGATCGTGCAGTTCGCACAGGTGGTGGTGGGCTCCTGAGCGCCCGGGACAGCTCGTCGAGGTTTCCGGCGGAATCCCGTCATGGGTGACCCACGCCGTCTCGTCCTCAAGATGTCGGGCGAGGCGCTCGCCTCGTCCGCCTCAGACGAGACGATCGACGCATCGGTCGTCGAGCGCATCGCCGCCGAGATTGCAGAGGCCCTCGACGAGATGCCCCTCGAGCTCGCCGTGATGGTGGGCGGCGGGAACATCTGGCGGGGCACGACCGGCGCGGGCGCGGGGATGGACCGAGCGACCTCGGACACCATGGGGATGCTCGGCACGGTCATCAACGCCCTCGCGCTGCAGGACGCGCTCGAGCACCACGACCAGCCCACGCGCGTGCTCACCGCGGTGCAGATGGCCGAGGTCGCCGAGCCCTACATCCGGCGGCGTGCGATTCGACACCTCGAAAAGGGCCGCGTGGTGATCTTCGCCGCGGGCATGGGCAATCCGTACTTCACGACCGACACGTCCGCCGCCCTGCGCGCGGCGGAGATCGAGGCCGAGATCCTGCTGAAGGGCACCCACGGCGGAGTGGACGGCGTCTACAGCGCCGACCCCCGCAAGGACCCCTCCGCGACGCGTTTCGACGAGGTCTATTTCATGGACGTGATCGCCAAGGACCTCCGAGTGATGGACCTCACCGCCATCACCTTCTGCAAGGACAACCACCTCCCCATCCTGGTGTTCGACCTCATGGAGCCCGGCAACATCCGGAGAGCGCTCCGAGGCGAGCAGATCGGTACGCTTGTCCGGTGATGGACGGCGACCTGGTCGAGGTGGTCGTGGAGGAATCCCGCGACAAGATGGCGAAGGCCGTCGACCACGTTCGCAGCGAGTTCGCCGCGGTGAGGACGGGGCGTGCGTCCCCTGCGCTCGTCGAGCACCTGATCATCGACTACTACGGGACGCCGACCCCGCTGCGCCAGATCGCCGGGTTCACGGTCCCCGACGCCATGCTGCTCGTCGTCTCCCCCTACGACAAGAGCTCGCTGTCGGCGATCGAGAAGGCAATCCAGAGCTCCGATCTCGGCATCAACCCGTCCAACGACGGCGCGGTGATCCGTCTCGCGTTTCCGCCGCTCACCGAGGAGCGCCGCAAGGAGCTCGTGAAGGTCGTCCGTCACAAGGCGGAGGAAGGGCGCGTCGCCATCCGGAACCTGAGGAGGGCGACCCGGCACGAGCTCGAGTCGCTCGAAAGGGACGGATCGATCTCCTCCGACGAGCTCGAGAGAGTCGAAAAAGACATCGAGAAGATCACCCAGCAGCAGGTAGCGGCGGTGGACCAGCTCCTGGCGCACAAGGAGAAGGAGCTGCTCGCCGTCTGAGCGCGCGAGCCTACGAAAGCGGCTCGTCAACAGGTCGAGGGTGGAAGCCCGAGCGGGGGGACGCGATGACATCGGACGTCATGACAGGAGACACATCGCAGGACGAGCCCCGCGACGCCGAGGAGGGGCGCGCCCCTCAGCGCACCGAGCCGGTGCGGATCGTCGGCGCCGAACGGGCCGGCGACGTGGTGGGGCAGGCGCCGGCCTCGACCGAGCCGCCGGCGGGCGAGGACCACCCTCGCACGGGCACGGGTACGGGCAGGGGCACGAGCGGTTCCGGACCGGACCGCAGCAGCCTCGGTGACGACGGCTGGGGGCCGGAGGACTGGGCTGCTCCGGCCGAACCGCAGCTGCCGCACTGGACCGAGGCGCCGACGGGAGAGATCCCGGCCGTGTTGTCGCGCGCCGACGACCCCGCGAAGACCGATCCGTGGGCCTCGCTGCCAGAGCCCATCTGGCGCGAGGAGCGCCACGACTGGGAGCAGGAAGAGGCGATCGCACCCGGGCTCCTCGGGTCCCCCGCCGAAGAGGTCCTGATCCCACAGCCCGACGAGACGGAGCGTCAGCCCTGGGCCTTCGAGCTCGGCACACCGAGGAAAGGGCGCCCCGCGGTCGACGACGAGGGCGGTTTCTCGGATCTCGACGACCTCGGCGCCGGTGGTCTCTTCGGCGAGCTTTCCCGCTCGGGCGCCGACCGCGACGAGCACGGCGGCCACGAGGACATGGGTGCTCGCCACGTCCTCGGCAGGCACGAAGACGCGGGCGGGCAGGCTGGTGACGCGGGCGTTCCGGCCGAGCAGCCCGAGGACGGTGCCCCGGAGGACGCGGGCGAGAAGACGAGGATGCTGCGTCTGCCCGCGCCCCGCGCGGCACGCGGTGGCGCGCAGGGGAGCGACGAAGAAGCGGGCCGCCGCCGCGCCCATCTCGCGCCGGTCGGGGCGTGGGCCCGGCTCGGCCGCCGTCACGGCGAGCACGCGGACGCCGCGGCCGTTGCGCACGAGGCGGGCGCCGAGTCTCCGCTGGCGGCACCGGCGACGAGCCGCCCGCACGTGCGGCGTGGGCCGGTCGTGCCGCACGCCGGGGAGGACGCGCTCTCGCAGCGTGCGGGGCGCAACATCCCCGCAGCCGTCGCGAGCGGCCTGGTCATCGGGGGACTCGCGTTGCTCGCGTTCCACTTCGGCACGTTGCCGTCGCTTGTGATCGTGACGATCGTGCTCAGCGCCGCGGCGGTCGAGGTGTACGCGGCGTTGCGCCGTGACTACCGGCCCGCTTCCCTGCTCGGCATCGCGGCGGTCGCGGGGCTCATCGTCGGCACCTACGACCGGCCGTTCGTCGCGCTCCCGGCCGTGGTCGTCTTGTTGGTGGCCGCGACCTTCGTCTGGCATCTCGTCGGTGTGGACCGCCGCGCAGATCCGGTCCGGAGCACCGCGGCGACCCTTCTCGGCTTCTGCTGGGTCGGGGTGCTCGGCTCCTACGCCGGACTCCTCCTCGCGCCCTCGCTCTTCCCGAACAGGACGGGCATCGCGTACCTCCTCGGCGCCCTGATCGCGGCCGTCGCCTACGACGTCGGCGCGCTCGTGGTCGGCGCGTGGGTCGGCCGGCACCCGCTCAGCCCGGTGAGCCCCGGAAAGACGTGGGAGGGCGTGCTCGGCGGTGGGCTGGCCGCGGTCGTCTTCGCCGTCGCGCTCGTCCATCTGATCCACCCCTGGACGCTCGCCGAGGCCGCGGTGCTCGGGGTCGTCGTCGCGGTGGTGAGCCCGATCGGCGACCTGTGCGAGTCGCTCGTGAAGCGCAATCTCGGCCTCAAGGACATGGGCCGCATCCTCCCGGGTCACGGGGGGCTGCTCGACCGCGTCGACGGTCTCCTCTTCGTCCTCCCCGCCACGTACTACCTGGTGCGCGCCTTCGGCCACGGATGACCCCAGAGGGCCGGTGTCTCGGCTCTGAGGGCGGATGGCATGCTGGGACGGTGAAAACCGTGAGCCTGGTGGGCTCGACCGGCTCCATCGGAACCCAGGCCGTGGACGTCATCGAGGCTGCCCCCGACCGCTACCGCGTGGTCGCGATCGCCGCGCAACGCTCCGTGGAGACGCTTGCGGCGCAGGCGCAGCGACTCCGTCCCGAGCTCGTCGCCGTCGGCGACGCAGACGCTGCGCGCGCACTGGCGCCGCGCCTGCCGTCAGGGACCGAGCTCATGACGGGCGAAGAAGGGCTGGTCGCAGCGGCGGGCGCGGCGGAGGTCGTGCTCAACGCGGTCGTCGGCTTCGCGGGGCTGCCCGTCACGCTCGCGGCGCTCGAGTCCGGCCGCAGGCTCGCCCTCGCGAACAAAGAGTCGCTGATCGCGGGCGCGCCCGTCGTCCAGCGCGCACGGCGGACGCCCGGCGCGCAGATCGTCCCGGTCGACTCCGAGCACTGCGCGATCCACCAGTGCCTGTCCGTCGTCGAGCCGCGCCGGCGTCGCCCTGACGGCAAGGGATGGGTCGGGCCAGGCGACCCCCTGTCGGCTGGCGGTGACGTCCATCGCGCAGACGAGGACCCCGCGTCCGGCGACCTGGCCGGCGCGGGGGCCGACGAAGAGCGGACCACCGCCGGCATGGTCTACCCGTCGGTCAAGCGCCTGCTCGTCACCGCGTCGGGCGGCCCCTTCCGCGGACGGTCGCGGGCCGAGCTCGAGTCCGTCGGCATCGCCGACGCGCTCAGCCACCCGACGTGGAACATGGGGCCGAAGATCACCATCGACTCCTCGACGCTCATGAACAAGGGGCTCGAGGTCATCGAGGCCCACGAGCTCTTCGGCCTTCCCTTCGACCGGATCGACGTCGTCGTCCATCCCCAGTCCGTCGTCCACTCGATGGTCGAGCTGATCGACGGTTCGACCATCGCGCAGCTCTCGCACCCCGACATGCGGCTCCCCATCGGCTACGCGCTCGGCTGGCCGGCCCGGCTCGGTCACGCGTTTGGGGCGATCGACTGGGCATCGCCCCTCTCGCTCACCTTCGAGCCCCCGGACCGCTCCGCTTTCCCCTGCATCGACCTCGCCTACGCGGCAGGGCGCGCGGGGGGACCCGCCCCCGCCTGGCTGAACGCCGCCAACGAGGTGGCGGTCGCCGCCTTCTTGGACGGGCAGCTCGACTGGCTCGGCATCGCCGACGTCGTGGCCGCCGTGCTGGACCGCTGCGACGGGCAGCCGCTGCACTCGGTCGGCGACGTGCTCGACGCGGACAGGCGCGCCCGGGAGCTCGCGTCCGACGCGGTGGGCCGGCGGCTTGCGGCGACCGTCTGATGGGCTCCCCCGGGGCGCCCGACGACGCGCCCCGCCGCGGTCCGTACGAGCCCGTGGGCCGTCCTTCCCCGAGCGGTTCAGCGACCGGGTCCCTCGTGCGCCTCGTCGTGGCGGTGGCCGTGATCGTCGCGGCGTTCCTCGCGGCGGGGCTCGGCCCTCTCCTCCTCTTCATCGTGGCGCTCGTGCTCATCGTCGTCTTCCACGAGCTCGGCCACTACCTGACCGCCAAGTGGAGCCACATGAAGGTGACCGAGTTCTTCATCGGCTTCGGACCGCGGCTGTGGTCGCACCGTTTCGGCGAGACGGAGTACGGGTTCAAGCCGATCCTCGCAGGGGCCTACGTGAAGATCCCCGGGATGAGCAACATGGAGGAGATCGACCCTGCCGACGAGCCTCGCACCTACCGCCAGCAGCCCTTCCACCGACGGATCCTCGTCGCGAGCGCGGGCTCGGTCATGCACTACGTCCTGGCGCTCGTCCTCGCCCTCGTCCTTGCGCTGGCGGTCGGCGTGCCGGCGGGCACAAAGGTCACGGTCGCGGGGTTCACGAAATGGGCGGGCCACGCGCGCACCGCCGCCCAGGCCGCGGGGATGAAGCAAGGCGACACGATCCTGTCGGTCGACGGGAAGAAGGTGACCACGACCACACAGCTCTCCGCGGCGATCCAGTCGTCGAGCGGTCGTCCGGTGCGCGTCGTGGTCGAGCGCGGCGCGCGGCGCGAGACGCTCACCGTCCGCCCGCAGGCGGGTCACGTCGTCGAAAGGGGGAAGACAGCCGGCCAGGAGGTCCTCGGGAGGGGGACGGGGAAGGTCCGGTGGCTGATCGGCGTCGGGACGAACCCGGTGACCGTCTTCAGCTCCAAGAACCCCTGGGACGCGGCCGCCTGGGCGGCCCGCGACGTCGGGAGCATCACCCGTCTCACGGTGCTCGGGATCGGCCACGCGTTCTCGCCGGGCGGTCTCACCTCGCTCTTCCACCAGGTGACGAGCACAAAGGCGGCGAGCAGGGCCGCGGCCAACCCGGCCAAGTCGAACCGGCTTTCCTCCGTCGTGGGCGTCGCCCGCATCGCCACCCAGGCCGAGGCGAAGGGGGCGTTCTACTTCATCACCATCCTCGTCGCGCTCAACATCACGCTCGGGCTTTTGAACATGCTCCCGATGCTCCCGCTCGACGGCGGCCACGTCGCCATCGCGCTCTACGAACGGGTGCGCACCCGGCGGGGCCGCCCCTACTACCGGGCGGACGTCGCGAAGTTGCTCCCCGTCGCATACACCTTCATGGCGTTGCTGGTGCTCGTCGTGGGATCCGCGCTCTTCCTCGACATCGCCCACCCGATCGCGAACCCCTTCGGCTGATCGAACGTCCGATCGGGCCGTCCAGGTGCACGACCGCCCCGGTGCACGCCCGGGCCCCTCCTTCCGGCAGAATGGAAGGCGATGGAGCACTCGTCCGACCTGCTGACCCCCCGCCGCATGACCCGCCAGATCCACGTGGGAGATGTCGCGATCGGAGGCGGCGCACCTGTGTCGGTCCAGTCGATGACGACGACGAAGACCGCGGATGTGGACGGCACGCTGGCCCAGATCTACGCGCTCGCTGCCGCCGGAGCGGACATCGTGCGGTGCACCTGCAACGAGGAAGCGGCGGCGGAAGGCCTCGCACGGATCGTGCCGCGCTCGCCGGTCCCGATCGTTGCCGACATCCACTTCCACTACGAGATGGCGCTCGCCGCCCTCGACGCCGGCGTGCACGGCTTGCGCCTCAACCCGGGGAACCTGCGCAAGGAGTCAGAGATCAAGCTCGTCGCCTCGGAGGCGAAGGACCGCGGCGTCCCGATCCGCATCGGGGTGAACGCGGGCTCGCTCCACCCGGACCTGTACAAGAAGTACGGCGGCGCCACTCCCGAGGCCCTGGTCGAGTCGGCGAAGATGGAGCTCGCCTTCTTCGAGGAGGTCGACTTCACGGACGTGAAGATCTCCGTGAAGGCGTCGTCGGTGGCGCTGATGATCGCGGCCTACCGCCTTGCGTCGGAGACCTTCGACCACCCCCTCCACCTCGGGGTGACCGAGGCCGGCCCGCCGCCGGCGGGCCTGGTCAAGGGCACGGCCGGCATCGGGGCCCTCCTCGCAGAGGGCATCGGCGACACCATCCGCTACTCGCTCACCGCCGACCCGGTCGAAGAGGCACGTGCGGGTCGCCAGCTTCTCGAGTCGCTCGGGCTCCGCGAGCGCAAGGGGCTCGACCTGATCGCCTGCCCCTCGTGCGGTCGCGCGCAGGTGGACGTCATCGCGGTTGCCAAGGAGGCCCAGGCCGCGCTCGAGGACCGGAACCTGCCGATCCAGGTCGCGGTGATGGGATGCGTCGTCAACGGACCGGGAGAGGCGCGCAGCGCCGACATCGGCATCGCGGCGGGCAAGCAGAAGGGCCACCTGTTCATCCGGGGAAAGATCGTGCGAGTGGTCCCCGAGTCCGAGATGGTCGCCGCCCTCGTCGAGGAGGCCGAGCGGCTCGTGGCCGAAGGGGTCGAGGCGAGGCTCGCGGCGGCGGACTCGTCGGCCGAAGCCGAGGCCGAGGCGGACCGCAGGGAGCTCCTCGACGAAAAGGGGGCCGACCCGAACGCGTCCGAGGTGCGGGTGGACCGCATCCGCAGGCGCGTGAGCGACGCCGGCGCCGCCGGCTGACTCCTGCGCCACCGGCCACTCCTGCGCCACCGGCCGCGTCGTCCAGCAGCGGAGCCCTCGCTCCACCCCACTACGCTCGCCCCCCATGACCGCCGCCGACCCCGACGCTGAACGGCCGGAGAAGGGCGCGAAGGGCGCGAAGGGCGCGCTGACGCCTCGCGCCGAGGACTTCCCACGCTGGTACCAGGAGGTCGTCGCGCTCGCCGAGATGGCCGAGAACGGGCCCGTCCGGGGCTCGATGGTCATCAGGCCGTGGGGCTACGAGATCTGGGAGCGGCTGCAGGCCGCTCTCGACGAGCGGATCAAGGCAGCCGGCGCCCACAACGCGTACTTCCCCCTCTTCATCCCCGAGGCGTTCATGCGGCTCGAGGCCGAGCACGTCGAGGGCTTCGACCCCGAGCTGTGGGTGGTCACCCGCGGCGGGGGGCGCGAGCTCGAAGAGCCCGTGGTCGTGCGGCCGACCAGCGAGACGGTGATCAACCACTTCTTCGCGAAGTGGATCCAGAGCCACCGCGACCTCCCGCTCCTGCTCAACCAGTGGTGCAACGTCGTGCGCTGGGAGATGCGCACCCGGCTGTTCCTGCGCACCTCGGAGTTCCTGTGGCAGGAGGGACACACCGCGCACGTGGACGAAGCCGACGCGCGCGACTACGCGTTGCGCATCTTGACCGACGTCTACCGCGACACCATGGGGGAGGTCGCGGCGATCCCGGTGCTCGTGGGCCACAAGACCGCACGCGAGCGGTTCGCCGGGGCGGTGCGGACCTGGACGTGCGAAGCGATGATGGGGGACGGCAAGGCGCTGCAGATGGGGACGAGCCACGAGCTCGGCCAGAACTTCGCCAAGGTCTTCGGGACCCAGTACTCCGACGCGACCGGCGAGCTGCGCTACGTGTGGCAGACGTCGTGGGGCGCGTCGACCCGCCTCATCGGGGCGTTGATCATGGCGCACGGCGACGACTTCGGCCTCCGCCTGCCTCCCGCGCTCGCGCCGGTCGAGGTGGTCGTGGTGTGCGTCCGGGAGGACGACGCGGTCCAAAAGGCAGCGGCGGCGATCGCCGACGACCTCCGCCGGGCGGGGCGCCGCGTGCACCTCGACGATCGGACGGACACCGGCTTCGGTCGCCGCACCGTGGACTGGGAGCTGAAGGGGGTGCCCGTCCGCATCGAGGTCGGTCCGCGTGACCTGGCCGAGGGCAACGTGACGGTGGTGGCGCGCCACCTGCGCACGAAGGACACCGTCGCCCTCGGCGGCGCCGCGGACGCGGTGGACAGGGTCTGTCGCCAGGCGGCGAAGGATCTTTGGGACGAGGCGCTCGCCTTCCGCGAGGCACGGACGGTGTCGGCCGGCTCGGTCGCCGAGGCCGTCGATGCGGGGTCGTCCGGGTTCGCGCGCCTCGCCTGGCGGGGTGTCGGGGACGAGGGCGAGACCCAGCTGGCCGGCGAGGGGCTCACCGTGCGCTGCCTCCAGCGCGACGACGGGGGCCTCGCCGCCCCCGGCCAGCCCGACGAGGACCTCGTCGCGGTGGTCGGCCGGTCGTACTGAGCCGCCGTCGCCGACGGGCGTCCCCTGTGCGGGGGTTGGTATACTCGTTGCGCTGTCCGGTCTCATTGCAGGACCTGTTGAAAGCGTGGGCCGCTGCCCACGCTTTCGTCTTGAAGGGGACCGGTAGGGCCGGCCGGGCCGACGCACGCCGGGCCGGGGGAGGAGCAAGCGCAGACGAGGGTCGAGTGACGAAGGGAGGTGCCGGCGGGTGGCTGGAGAAGTCGCGGAGATGCTGTACGGCGAGCTCTCGCCGGTCGTGGACGCGCTCGGGCTCGAACTCGTCGACGTCGAACTGACGGGCGCCACCGTCCGCGTCACCGTCGACCGCGAAGGGGGTGTGGACCTCGACGCGCTCGCGGAGGCGAACCGCGCGGTGTCCGGCGCCCTCGACCACCTCGACCCGCTGCCCGGTCGCTACACCCTCGAGGTGTCGAGCCCGGGCCTCGAGCGCCGGCTGCGCCGTCCTGCACACTTCGCCCGCGCCCTCGGAGAGACCGTCTCGGTGCGGCTCGTCCCCGGGAGCGGCGACGTGCGCCGTCTCCAGGGACGGCTCGCAGAGGCCGACGACGAGGGCGTGCGGCTCGACGGGCCAGAGGTGCCGGGCGGCTCCTCTCGCGTCGCCTACGGCGAGATCGAGCGGGCACGCACCGTCTTCGAGTGGGGCGCCACGCCGGCGCCGTCCCCCAGCCGGGCCAAGGCGCCGAAGGGCGCGCCGAAGGGCAGAGAGAGGGCCACGACGTCATGAGCAAGACCAACTTCGAATTCCTCGACGCGCTGGGCCAGATCGCGCGCGACAAGGGGATCTCCGTCGAGACGTTGCTCGACGCGCTGGCGAACGCGCTCGTCGCGGCGTACAAGCGCCGCCCCGACGCAGCAGAAGAGGCGGTGGTCACGATCGACCCGGAGTCCGGCGAGATCCGCGTCTACGGACAGGAGCTCGACGAGGAAGGGAACGTCGTCAACGAGTGGGACGACACCCCCGACGACTTCGGCCGTATCGCCGCGCAGACCGCCAAGCAGGTGATCCTCCAGCGGATCCGCGAGGTCGAGCGGGACATGAAGTACGAGGAGTACGCCGGGCGCGAAGGCGACATCGTGACCGGGATCGTCCAGCAGACCGACAACCGCTACACCCTG
>DAIRCY010000024.1:9678-30163 GCA_036796435.1 Acidimicrobiales bacterium | reverse complement strand
GCGGGCACCGGCCTTCTCGATCGAGTGGACCCGGTTGTGGATGAAGAAGACCTGCCCCTCGCGCAGCAGCTCGCGCCGGATCGCCTCGGACACCGCCGCATCGTCGTACTCGCCCACGTACGTGAGGATCGGGCGCCTGTCGGCCGGCGGCGTGTTCACGAGCGAGAGGTCCCGGATGCCGGTGAGCGCCATCTCGAGCGTCCTCGGGATCGGGCTCGCCGTGAGCGTGACGACGTCGATCCCTTCGGAGATCCGCTTCACCGCTTCTTTGTGGGTGACGCCGAAGCGCTGCTCCTCGTCGACGACGAGGAGCCCCAGGTCCTTGAAGCACACGTCCTGCGCGAGCAGCCGGTGCGTGCCCACCACCACGTCCACCGAACCGTCCGCGAGCCCGTCGACCACTTTCTTCGCCTGGGCCGGGGAGAGGAACCGGCTCAACAGCTCGACCCTGACCGGGAAGCTTGCGTATCGGTCGGAGAAGGTCTGGTGGTGCTGGCTGGCGAGCAGCGTCGTCGGCACGAGGATCGCCGCCTGCTTCCCGTCCTGGACGGCCTTGAACACCGCGCGCACCGCCAGCTCGGTCTTGCCGAAGCCGACGTCTCCGCACACCAGCCGGTCCATCGGCCGCGGCAGCTCCATGTCGGCCTTCACCTCGTTGATGGCGCGCAGCTGGTCCGCCGTCTCGGTGAAGGCGAAGGAGGACTCGAGCTCGTGCTGCCACGGCGAGTCCGGCGCGAAGGCGTGCCCCTGCACCTCGAGCCGGCGGCGGTACAGGGCCACGAGCTCCTGGGCGATCTCACCGGCCGCCGCGCGCGCCCGCGAGCGGGCACGCTGCCAGTCGGCGCCTCCCATCTTCGAGAGGGTCGGCGACTCTCCGCCGCTGTAGGGGGTGACGGCCTCGATCTGGTCGACCGGCAGGTACAGCCGGTCGCTGCCCCGGAACTCGAGCACGAGGTAGTCGCGCGTGGTGCCGGCCACCGTGCGCGTCGTCATGCCCGCGTAGCGTGCGACCCCGTGCTGGCGGTGCACGACGTACCCGCCTGGCCCGAGGTCGTCGAAGAACCCGTCCGTGGGTCGCGCCCGCGGCCGGGCGCGGCGGTGTGCCGCGCGCCGGCCGGTGACATCGGACTCCGACAGGACAGCGACGCGAGCGAGCGGCAGCGAGAACCCGTGGGAGATCGGTGCGGTGACCACGCGCGCGCCGACCGCGCCGTCGGCGCTCGGCGTAGCGGGCGCCGGCACGCCCTCCTCTCCGAGGATCCCCGACAGGCGCGACGCGCCGAGCGAGGTGGTCGAGCACAGCGTGACGGAGAACCCGGCCTCCACGAGCCCGCGCACCTGGTTGGCGAGGCGCTCGGCATCACCTGCGACGTGCTCGAAGCCCCGCACCGTGATGGACGCCGTCTCCGGCGTGTCCGCCACCGGCACGATCGCGAGCGACGCCGCCTTCGTGCGGCCGAGCAAGCGCGAGAACGGGAGATGGAGGCGCGGGAAGGCGGAGCTCGTCGCGCCGTCGTCGCCGCTCGGGTCGCCGTCGTCGCCGGACGCCAGCCCCGAGCCTGCCCCCCAGGTCGCCGCCAGGGTGCCGGCCAACGCAGCCTCCTCGCTCACCACCTCGAGCGCACGGTCCCGCACTCGGCGGGGCTCGACGACGACGACGAGGGCGTGCTCGTCGAGGAGGTCGGTGAGGAGCTCCTCGTCCGGCTGGAGCCAAGGGAGCCACGACTCCATGCCGTCGAACGCCTCGCCGTCGGCGAGCCGTTCCCAGTTCCTGCGACCCCACGGTTCTTCATCGGCCAGCTCCGCCGCCCGGGCACGCGCCGCGTCGGACAGGACGAGCTCGCGGCACCCGTAGACGACCGCCACGTCGAGAGCGCCCGTCGACCGCTGGTCGCTCACGTCGAACGCGGTCAGCCTGTCCACCTCGTCCCCGAAGAGGTCGACGCGGACCGGCGAATCGGCCGTCGAGGGGAACACGTCGACGATCCCCCCACGCACGGCGAACTCGCCGCGGTGCTCCACCTGCGGCTCCCGTCGGTATCCGGCGGCGGCGAGCCACGAGGACGCCTCCCGGACGTCGAGCCGCCCGCCGCGGCGGATCACGAGCGGCGCTCCGATCTCGCGCCAGGGTGCCAGGCGCTGCAGGAGCGCGCGGACAGAGGACACGACGATGGTCGGGCGCCCGGCGTGAGGCCCTTCGGCGGCGTCGGCGCCGTCGCCCGCGCCAGGTCGCTCGACGGCGCGGGCGCTCTTCTTGGACCCCGCGAGCCGCCACATGACCGCGAGGCGCTGTCCCATCGTGGCGACATCGGGGCTCACGCGTTCGAACGGGAGCGTCTCCCAGGCCGGCAGCCGGACCACGGGTTCCGACAGCTCGCCCGACACCCGCAGGCCGCCCGGCGCGCCTTCCTTCGTCTCGACGAAGCAGCCCAGGTCGGCGGCGAACCGCTCGGCGTCGACCTCGGTCGCCGTCACGACCAGAAGCGGCCGGCGGTCGGACAGCCGGGCGAGACCTGCGACGGTGAACGCCTGCGCCGGTCCGGCGACGGCGAGCGTCGCGTCGGGCATCCCGATCACCCTGGTGAAGGCGGGCTCGTTGCGCAGGGCGCCAGTCAGCGCGGCGAGCGGCGCCCCCGCAGCGGCCGTCGGCTCAGGCCGCGCGGGCTCAGAGGTCACCGTTGCACCGGTTCATCGCCGCATCGACACCCTCGACGGCGAGGATCTCGACGGCGTCGGCCGCGGCCTCGAGCGCGTGGTCGACCAGCTCGCGCTCCGCCTTGCCGGGATGCCGCAACACGTAGTCGGCTCCGCTCTGGCGGCCCGGCGGCTTGCCGATCCCGATCCGCACCCGGACGAACTCGACCGTGTGCAGGTGGTCGCGGATGGACTGCAACCCCTTGTGGCCGGCGAGCCCGCCCCCGAGCTTGACCCGGATCCGGCCCGGCGGGAGGTCGAGCTCGTCGTGGACGACGACGAGCCGGGCCGGGTCGCCGATCCCGAACCGCCGCATGAGGGGCCGGACCGCGGCGCCGGACTCGTTCATGTAGGTGTTGGGCACCGCCAACGCCACCCGGGACCCTCCGATGCGGACCTCCTCGAGGACCGCCCGCTGTCCTTTCTCGGCCCGGAGCCTGCTGGTCCCGCAGCGTCGTGACAGCACGCGGACGGCATCTGCGCCGACGTTGTGGCGCGTGCCCTCGTAATCGGGGCCGGGATTGGAGAGCCCGACGACGAGCAGGTCGGCCGGGGTACCCCGACGCGGTCCCGGCTCCGCGCCGCGGCGGCGGCCGGGACCGCGCCCGCCGAACAACGGCGGCAGTGCCTAGCCCTCTTGCGGTTCGGCGGAGGCGGGCTCCCCGCCCTCCTCGCCTGCAGCGGGTGCCTCCCCTTCGGCGCCCTCGGCGGCTTCTGTCTCCGGACCCGCCTGCACCCTGGGGGGCACGCCGGTCACGATGGGCGCCTCGCCGTCGATGTCGACGGTGACGCCGCGGGGAAGCTCGAGGTCTCCGACCCGGATCACCCCGCCGATGGTGAGCTCCGAGATGTCGACGTCGAAGTGGGTGGGGATGTCCGTCGGCTTCGCGTGCACCGGAAGGCTGAAGAGCTGCTGGTCGACGATCCCGTCGCCGTGGTGGACCGCGATGGCCTCGCCGTTGACGACGATCGGGACGTCGGCGGCGATGACCTCGTCACGCCGAACGATCTGGAAGTCGACGTGGGTTATCGTGCCGCGCACCGGGTGCCGCTGCAGCTCGCGGGCGAGCGCCAGGTAGGTCTGGCCCCCCGCACGCAACGAGAGCAGGGTGTTCGTCCCCGCATCGCCGGAGAGCGCGACCCGCAGGTCGCGCCCGGCGACCGCCACCGCGACCGGCTCGGTGCCGTGGCCGTAGACGACACCGGGGATCTTCCCCTCGGCGCGCAGGCGCCTGGACGCGCTCGAGCCGAGCGGCCTCCCCGCTTCGGCTTGCAGGACGATCTCGGGCATGGAAGGTCTCCTTCAGGGGGAACCTGGAGCGTCTGCCGGCGTCGCCGCCGGCCCCGCCGCACGCGATCCGCCCCATGACGAGGGCGGCCCGCACGCTGGGTGAACGGCCCACCAGCGTAGCGTGCGCGTGGATGGTCGCTCCAGCGGCTCTGTCACCGGGCTGCGGCGTGGATCCTCACGACCAGCCCAGGACCCGTCGGGCCGCCCGCTCCCGGGAGCCGGGGGGCAGCTCAGGCGGGGTTCTCGCCGCCGAAGATCGCTCAGGCGAGGTTCTCGCCGCCGAAGATCTCGGAGACGGAGGTGTCCTCGAAGACGGCGTCGATCGCGTCGGCGATCACCTTTGCGACAGAGAGGACCTCGAGCTTGTCGAAGACTCGGTCCTCTGGGACGGGGAGGGTGTCGGTCACGACCACCCGTGAGATGGGTGAGGCCTTCAGCCTGTCGGCGGCCGGGTCGGAAAGGACCCCGTGGGTCGCCATCGCCCAGGTTTCCGACGCCCCGGCGGCGGCCAGCAGCTCCGCCGCGGCGCAGACCGTCCCGGCGGTGTCGATCATGTCGTCGATGATCACGCAGCAGCGTCCGGACACGTCGCCGACCACGTGCCTCGCCTCCACCTGGTTCGCCGTGCCGCGAGGGCGGGTCTTGTGGACGAGGGCGAGATCCGCACCGAGGTGCTGGCTGTAGCGCTCGGCGACCTTCACCCTGCCGGCGTCCGGGGCGACGACGACGATGTCTGCAGCTGCGTCTGCGACGTGCTCTCGCAGGTAGCCCTCGAGCACCGGCGCGGCGGTGAGGTGGTCGAACGGGACGTCGAAGAACCCCTGGATCTGGCCGGAATGGAGATCGACGCTCACGACGCGGTCCGCCCCCGCCGCGGACAGCACGTCGGCCACGAGCTTCGCCGTGATGGGCTCGCGGCCCGTCGACTTCCGGTCCTGTCGGGAGTAGCCGTAGTACGGGCAGACCGCGGTGATCCGCTTCGCCGACGCCCGCTTGGCGGCGTCGATCATGATCAGCTGCTCCATGAGGGTGTCGTTCACGGGGCCGCAGTGCGTCTGGATGATGAAGACGTCGCAGCCACGGATCGACGAGTCGAAGCGGCAGTGGATCTCTCCGTTGGCGAATTCGCGGAGGTTCGCTTCGCTCAGCTCCACGCCGAGGTGGCCTGCGATCTGCTGGGCCAGGACCGGATGGGAACGCCCCGACACGAGGACCAGCCGGCGCCGGGGGATGAACTCCACGTGGCTGACGCTACCTCGCCGGGTCAGACCGCGCGTGGGGCTGGGTCGGGCGCGCCGGGCGCGCCGGCACCGTCGGGAACGGGGCCGCGCTCGAGTCCGCCCACCTCGCCACCGAGGCTGGTGAACGGCCGAACGGACTCACCGGCGGCGACCACCGCACCGGGGCCGAGCGTCGAGAACGGGCCGACGCGGGCGCCCGGCCCGACGACGGCGCCGACACAGACGCTGTGGCGCACCTCGGCGCGCTCACCCACCTGGGTGTCGACCAGCGTCGTCTCGGGACCGATCTCGGCGGCTTCCCCGACCGTGCACTCGCCGCGCAGGATGACCCCCGGCAGCAGCGTCACGTCGGGAGAAAGCTGGACCTCGGCATCGACGTAGGTCCGCTCGGGGTCCCACATCGTCACCCCGCGGCGCATCCACCGCTCGTTGATGCGGTCGCGGAGCTCGGCCTCTGCGACCGCGAGCTGCGCTCTGTCGTTGACGCCGGCAGCTTCCATCGGATCGGCGACGACGAGCGCCTCCACCTTGTAACCGGCGTCGGACAGCACCTCGATCACGTCCGTGAGGTAGTACTCCCCCTGCTCGTTCGCGGGCCGCAGACGCCGGAGCGAGGGGGCGAGCACGCTGCGCCGGAAGCAGTAGATCGACGTGTTGATCTCCGTGATCTCGCGCTCGTCGGGCGTCGCGTCGCGGTCCTCCACCACGCGCACCACGGTGCTGTCCTTCCCGCGGACGATCCGTCCGTAGCCGGCTGCCTCCGCCACGTCGGCGGTGAGGAGCGTGGCACCGGCGTGTCGTTCGCGATGGTGCCGGACCAGCGCCGCGAGCGTCGGTGGACGGACGAGCGGCGTGTCGCCCGGCAGGACGACGACATCGCCTTCCTGATCGTCCCCCGCTTCGTCGAGGAGCCCGGTGAGCCCGACCGCGGTCGCGTCGCCGGTCCCGCGTTGCTCGTGCTGCGTGACGAGCTCGATCGACAGGTTCTTCGGCGCGTGGTCGACAAGGGTCCTCCCCACCCACTCACCCGCGTGACCGACCACGACCACCACGCGCTCCACGTCGAGCTCGGCGAGCGCGTCGAGCACGTGCAGCACCATCGGCCGGCCGCAGAGCCGGTGGAGCGGCTTCGGCCGCTGCGACCGCATGCGGGTCCCTTCCCCGGCGGCGAGGACGATGGCGGAGAGCGGCCCGGTGCTCATGGGTTCATCTTGCCCCGCTCGGCGACGCGAGGACACGCAGGGGGGAAAGTCCTGCGGCGAGCGGGCTGGGTAGGCTCGGACGCGGTGCCGAGCCCCGATTTCGCTCCCGAACCCGCGGCGGGTGCGCAAGCGCCGGCACCCGCGGCGGGTGCGCAAGCGCCGGCACCGGCGGCGGGTGCGCAAGCACCGGCACCGCCGTCTCACGCCACCGGCCCCGGCATCTGGTGGACGAAGAGGGCGATCGGCCTGCACGTCGCCCTCTTGCTCGTGGTCCCGACGTTCGTCGCGCTCTTCTGGTGGCAGGTGCAACGCGTGCGCGAAGGCAACACCTTGAGCTGGGCGTACGTGTTCGAGTGGCCGTTCTTTCTCGGCTACGCCGTCTACCTGTGGTGGCGGCTCGTCCACGACCAGCTCGAAGACGCACGGCCTCGCTCCACCGGAGCGGTCGCCGAGAGCCGAGCCGCCGGCACACAGGAAGGCACACTGCGAGACGTGACGCCCGACGAGCTCGCCCCGGAGGACGAAGAGCTCGCGGCGTACAACCGGTACCTCGCAGAGCTCCACGCCTCAGGACGCCGGAAACGGTGGTGAGTCCCTGCCGCTTCGAACGATGTCCGCGGCGTAGGGTTTGCGCCCATGGCGCAGGGGAGCACTCCAACCTCCTCTGACGTCACCGAGCTCGCGGCGCCTGACGGCACCCCGGGTACGCGTCCCCGCGTGCACGCGGGGCCCACCGCCGGCCCCCGGCCCCGGGCCGACGCCCGCGGTCTCATGACGAGGGTCGCGCCCGGCGCCGCCGCGACGGCGCTCTACCTCGGTCTCGCCGTGCTGCTCTACCACCGCGTGCTGTTCGCCTCGTCGACGAGCATGCCCGACTGCAACTGCGGCGACCAGGCCCAGGAGGTCTGGTTCCTCCGGTGGCCGCTGTACGCCGTGAGCCACGGCCTGAACCCGTTCCTGTCGACGTGGATGAACTACCCGAAGGGTGTCAACCTCGCCATCAACACGTCGTCGCCGCTGCTCGGCCTGGCGTCGGCGCCGCTGCAGCTCACCCTCGGGGCTGTCGGCGCGTTCGACGTGCTACTCGTCCTCGCCGTGGCGACGTCCGCACTGGCTATGTGCCTCGCGCTGCGGCGCTGGGTCCGCTCGTGGCCCGCGGCCTTCGTCGGCGGCCTCCTCTACGGCTTCTCGCCGTACATGTTCGGGCAAGGCAGGGGCCACCTGTTCCTCGTGGCGGTGTTCATTCCACCGATCGTGCTCGTGCTCCTCGACGAGATCGTCGTCGTCCAGCGTCACGGCGCGATCCGTTACGGCCTCCTGCTCGGGGTGCTCCTGGCTTTGCAGTACTACGTCTCCCCAGAAGTGCTGGCGATGACGGTGGTGGTCGCGTGCTGCGGCGTCGCGGTCCTCGCCGTCGCCCGGCCCCGCACAGTGGTCGACCGGGTTCCCCACGTCGCCGTGGCCGTGGCGTGCGGTGCAGCGGTGGGCGCGGCCGCCCTCGCCTACCCCGTGTGGTTGTCGATGCACGGTCCCCAGCACGTCGTCGGGCCGCCGCATCCCGTTGCGGGTCTCGCCGGGTTCCAGGGCGACCTGCTCGGTCCGCTGCTCCCCACCTCCTACCAGCTCGTCTCCCCTGCATTCATCAGCGCGCACGGCAATGTCCTCGTGGGCGGCAATGTGGCCGAGAACGGGATGTACCTCGGCATCCCGCTCGTCGTCGTGGTCGCCGTCTTCGCATGGATCTACAGGCGCAACCGCGCGCTCCTGTTCTTCGCGGCGATGCTTGTCGTCGCGGCGATCCTCGCGCTCGGGCCGTTCCTCGTCGTCCAGACGCGGCACACGGGTATCCCGCTCCCCGCGTGGATCCTCCAACGCATCCCGTTGCTCCAGGACATCCTCGACGTCCGGTTCAGTCTCTTCATGCAGATGGCCACGGCGGCGGTCCTCGCGATCGGGCTCGAGGAGTTGGCGCGTGCCAAGAGCGCGGGGCGCGGGGCGTGGATCCCGTACCGTTCTCGAGGGCCGAGCGCCGCGGCGGTGTCGACGCGCGGCGACAGCCCGCTGCGGCGTCTGGCGGTCCTCGGCGCTCCGGCACTCGTCGCGATCGTGGCGCTCGTGCCGCTCGTCCCTGAATCGCCCTACCTCGGGTTCACAGCGCACATTCCCGCCTTCTTCACCTCTCCGGCGGTCGACCGCATCCCTGCCGGGTCCGCCGCGCTCACCTACCCGTACCCGCTCGTCGCCGACGCGGAGTGGAACCTGACGTTCCAGGCCGTCGCCGGGATGCGTTTCAAGGTCTTCGGGGGCGACGCGTTCTTCCCCGACGGACCCGGGGGCACCAGTGTGTCGATTCCCACGCCGCTCGCACCGAGCGTCGTCGAGCACCTCTTCTCCGACGCGTACACACCGGTCTTTGCCAAGACGCAGCTGCGGACACCGCCCACAACGCCGACACCGCCGATCGACCGCAGCACGGTCCTCGCGCTCCGGACGTTCCTCGGTCGCTACCACGTGTCGACGGTGGTCGTCGAGCACTTCGGGCTGTCACCACACAAGGTGGTCCGCTACGTCTCCGACGCCATCGGCCGGCCACAGAAGACGGGGGGCGCATGGGTGTGGTTCCACGTCCAGCGCCGGCTCGGGCGGCGCAACCAGCTCTGAGCGACACCCACGCGGCGCCAGGAAGGCGCGCGCCCGCGCAGTTACCGGTCTCAGGAGGGCGTGGTCGATCCCGTCGTGCCGCTCACCACGGGATGGACCTGCAACGGAGAGCAGCCCGGCAGCGAGATCGCGAGCTTTACGGATTGCTTCGCTGTGGGCGGAGTGACGAGCAGCGCCGGATAGGTCGGGCACGACGTCGCCGTGCCTTCGGGCACGTCGGTCCCCTCGACCATGGAGGATGCGACCGCCCCGGGCGTGAGGTGGACGACAGGGGGAGTGGTAGAGCCTGTCTCCATTCCTCCGAGGTAGCCGGACGGCGTGCGCTGCGCCTGCGCCACCTGGTTGCCTGTCGCGTCCAGCGCCGCGACGCCTGGATAGCCCGAGAGCGAGCAGTTCGACGTCCCGATGTTCTTGAACTCGATCGCTGCTCCCTCGTGTCCGAGCCCCGCCCCCATCTGACCCGCGGTGACCGAGAGCTGCGCGAGGTGACACCGTGTGGGTCTCCCGCCCGATGTGGCGGTTGTCGACGTAGTCGTCGACGTCGACGTCGACGTCGACGTCGGCGGAGTGGTCGTCGACGTGGTGCGCGGTGTCGTCTTGTGGTGTCGCTTGTGGGACGCCGCGGACGGATGCCCTCCCCCGCACGCGCTGCACACGAACACCAAGCTCCCAGTGAATGCGAGCGCGCCGAGCGATCTTTTGCGCATGGTCCGAAGGTACCAGTCGAACCGCTGGGCCGGGATTCGCGCGGGAGGCGCGTCGGTGGCGCGTCGAAGTTCCGGGGGGAGGGCTCGAACCTCCAACATCCGGCTCCAAAGGCCGACGTTCTGCCGATTGAACTACCCCGGACCGATTGCCCATTCAACCAGGTCGCGCCGTTGGGGGCGTGCCCGAGCGAGATGGTGCGCGGGCAAAGGCACGCGCGCTAAGAACTTCCGAAGAACGCTCCACCTGGCCTTCTGCCTATCCCGCGCCCCGGTATCCTCGTCGCTGCCCGACCGGGCGAGCCGCCGTTGCGTGACCGTACGTGAAAGGAGGCGGCGGAGGTGCGGATCCTCGTCGTCGACGACGACCCAGGTGTGCGTGCTGCGCTCGACCGCGCCCTCCGGCTCGACGGTTACCAGGTGACGACGGCCAACGACGGCGCCGCGGCCCTCGAATCGCTCGCCCTGTCCCCCCCCGATGCCGTGGTCCTGGACCTCGGCCTTCCGGGCCTCGACGGTCTCGACGTCTGCAAGCGGATGCGTGACGCCGGGGACGACACCCCGGTCCTGATACTCACGGCGCGCGACGCGGTCCACGACCGGGTCCTCGGTCTGGACGCAGGGGCCGACGACTACGTCGTCAAGCCGTTCGCTCTCGCGGAGCTCGAAGCCCGGCTGCGCGCGCTGCTGCGGCGCCGGCCCGCCGAGGGCGGTGAGTCCCTGCGCTTCGCCGACCTCGTCCTCGACCTCGGCACGCGCGAGGCGCGCCGCGCCCAGCGCGTCTTCACCTTGACCCGCATCGAGTTCGACCTCTTGGAGCTCTTCATGCGGCACCCGCGGCAGGTCCTCACCCGAGAGGTCATCTTGGACCGCGTCTGGGGCTACACCTTCGACTCGGGCACGAACTCGCTCGCGGTGTACGTGGGCTACCTGCGCCGCAAGACCGAAGCGGGGAACGAGCCCAGGCTGCTGCACACGGTCCGCGGCGTGGGGTACGTGCTGCGCGACCCGTGACGTTCCGCAGCAGGCTGGTGCTCGTCGCGGCGACGGCGGTCGTCGTCGCCGTCTTCGCGGCGGCGGCGTCGAGCTACTTCGCGGCGCGCAACTCGCTCATCGGCTCGATCGACGGCACGTTGCGCGCCAACGCGCAGGCTGTGCAACCCCACACAGGCCGGCTGCAGCGGCGCACCGGCCTCGCCTACCAGGGATTCCAGTTCGTCACCCCGTCGGGCATCGTGATCTCCGGTGGCGGGATCCCGACGACGCAGGCGGTGAAAGCGGTCGCAGCCGGGGAGGCGCATTCCTACTACGCCGACGTGACGATCACAGGGGCGGACTACCGCGAGCTCGTCGTGTACGTGGGGCGGGTGGTCGTCATGACAGGGCCGGCCCCCGTCGGGTTCACCCGCGCCGCGCTCCAGGTCGTCCTCCCGCTCGCGAGCATGGACAGCGAGCTCGGCCGGCTCGAGCTCATCCTCGCGGGCGTCGCCGTCGTCGGGATCGCCCTCGCGCTGCTTCTCGCGTGGCTGGTCGGACGCACCGCGCTCGTCCCCCTCGACGAGCTCACCGCGGCAGTCGAGCGTGTCGCCGCGACGACCGACATGAGCCAGCGGCTCGACCCGGGGGGCCCCGACGAGCTCGGGCGGCTGCGGCGCGCATTCAACCATCTCCTGAGCGCGCTCCAACGCTCCCAGGACGCGCAGCGCCAGCTCGTGCTCGACGCGGGGCACGAGCTCCGGACCCCGCTCACGAGCCTCCGGACGAATCTCGAGGTCGTGGAGCGGCTCGACCAGCTCTCACCCGCTGAGCGCGAGGTGCTCGTGGAGGACCTGTTGACCCAGATGAACGAGCTCACCACGCTCGTCGCTGACCTCTCCGAGCTGGCGCGCGGCGAACAGCGCCCCACGCCGCCCCGGGTATTCCGGCTCGACGACCTCGTCGGCGACGCGGTCGGGATCGCGACGACGCACGGCCGTCCGCGGGGGGTGACCTTCCGCCTCGTGTCGAGCCCCACCTGGGTCAGGGGCCAGCGGGACCGGATCGACAGGGCGGTGGGCAACCTCTTGGACAACGCCCTCAAGTGGAGCCCGCCGGGCAGCGTCGTGGAGGTCACCTGCAACGGGGGGGTCGTGACGGTGCGGGACCACGGGCCGGGGATCGCGGCCGAGGACCTGCCACACGTCTTCGACCGCTTCTACCGAGCGTCGACCGCCCGCGCATTGCCGGGCTCGGGACTCGGGCTTGCGATCGTTGCCCAGGTCGCGCACGCAGAAGGGGGCTCCGTCTGGGCGGGCCGAGCGCCTGGGGGCGGCGCGATATTCCGTTTCGAGCTCCCAGCCCTGCCCCCGTCCGCGTCCGGCGAGGCCGAGGAATCCGAAGACGAGTAGCCATCTCACCCCTCTTGTGGGGAATGATGGACCAAGGAGGCGAACGCGATGGTGAAGGACGCGATGTCGAAGAAGTCGACGAAGAGGCCACGCGGAGACGAATCGAGCAGGCGGCGAAAGATGCAGCGCGCCTGGCGACGCGTGACCGACGCGGCAGCGTCCGCTCTCGACAATGTCGTCGGCGCGTTCGGTCCGTCGCCACGCCCGGCGGTCGTGCCGGTCAGGGTGGACCCCGAGCGCCGAGGGAGGCGCGGCGTCTAGGGGTGCCGACGTGGCGTGGGGCACCTCGGCCCTGTAACCTGCCTCGAGCCATGGGATCGCTGATCAAAAAACGCCGCAAGCGAATGCGCAAGAAGAAGCACAAGAAGATGCTGAAGGCGACGCGCTGGCAACGGCGCGCTGGCAAGTAACGGGCGGGAAGCAACAGGCGGCAAGCAGCGGCAGGCGGCCGCGCACAGAGCGGCGCAGCCAGGCGTGGCCCGGTTCTACCCCTGGGGGGCGCTGCCGCCTCGTCCGGGGCCGGCCCATCCGGCTGGCACCGTACGCACGGGGATGAGCCGCCCCTCCCCGCGGCCGCACACGAGTCGCGTGAGCCCGTCGATGCCTGCCTGTTCGGCCGTGCATTCGACGAACCACGTAGAGCCGCTTCCTGCGAGCACTGGCTCCCTGCCCGTCGTGTCGCCGAGAAGGTCGCGCCAGGCGACGAGACGCGGCTCGACGTCGATGGCTGCGAGCGTGAGCTCGTTGCGCTGGCGCGGACCGCCTCGATGCACCGCGCGCCCCTCCGCGGCAAGCTCGTCCCAGCGCCGGTAGACCGCTGCGGTGTCCACGCCGAAGGGGGGGACGAGCAGGAGGAAGTCCATCGGCTCGTACGGGAGCGGCGTCACTCGCTCGCCGATCCCCTCGACCCTCGCCCTGCCGCCTACCGTGCAGAACGGGACGTCACCTCCGAGCCGCGCAGCGGCGACGGGGTCGTGCGCGCCCGCCCAGCGCAAGATGGCGGCCGCGTCGGCGGAGCCGCCGCCCAGCCCCCCGCCCACGGGGATCCGCTTTTCCACGCGGACGGCGGCGGTGCGGCCCGCGGCGGCGAGGGCCCGCGCGACGAGGTTCTCCGGACCGAGCGTGACCTCCTCGGCGCGCAGACCGGGGGGGGCGACGATCTCGATCCCGGTCGAACCGGGCGTGACGACGAGGCGGTCGAAGAGATCCACGGTGACCATCTCGGCCGCGAGGTCGTGGTAACCATCGGGCCTTCTCCCGACGACCTCGAGCGAGAGCGTGAGCTTGGCGGGCGCGACGAGGAGCGCCGAGGCGTCGTCGGTGGCTCGAGCGGTCACCGCCGACCCGTCCCCGAAGGCTGGTACGCGGCGAGCGCGGCGAACTCCGAGACGTCCAGCTCCTCGGCCCTCGCCGTCGCTGCGACACCCGCCGCGTCGAAGGCCTCCGGGGCGACGACGCCCGAGAGCGACCGGCGCAGCATCTTGCGTCGCTGGCCGAATGCGGCATTGACGACCGCGCAGAACCGTTCGTAGGAGACGACGTCCTCTGGAACTGCCGGTGCGTCGGAACGGACGATCCGCACGAGCGCCGAGTCGACCGAGGGCCGTGGCACGAAGACCGTCGGGGGGACCGTTCCGACCACCTCCGCGCGCGCCCAGTAGCGGAGCTTCACGGACACGGCGCCGTACACACGTCCCCCCGGAGGGGCAGCCAGCCGCTCGCCGACCTCTCGCTGGACCATGACGAGCATCGAGCGCACTTCGGGACCTTCTTCGAGGGTGCGGATCACGATCGGCGTCGCCACGTTGTACGGCAGGTTCGCGACGAGCGTCCACAGCCGGCTCGGTCCGAGAAGCCGGTGCCAGTCGAGCCGTAGCCCGTCGTCCTCGACGACCCGCACGTTCGAGAACGGGCCGACGACGGCGCGCAGGACGGGGACGAGTCGCCGGTCGAGCTCGACCGCGACGACCTCTGCGCCGGTCCTGCCGAGCTCGAGCGTCAGGGAGCCGAGCCCCGCCCCGATCTCGACCACGCGCGCGGACGCATCGACGCCCGCGAGCCGCACGATTCGCCTGATCGTGTTCGGATCGGCGACGAAGTGCTGGCCCATCGCCTTGCTCGGCCGGAGCCCGTGCTCCTCCATCAGCCGGCGGACGTCGGCCGGTCCGGGAGTGACCGGCCCGGCGGTCACAGGCCGAACACCCGGGACGCGGTCTCGCTCGACGCCGCCGCGACCACTGCGGGGTCGAGCCCCTTGATCTCGGCGACGGCAGCGCCCACGATCGGCACGTAGGACGGCTCGTTGCGCTTCCCGCGGTACGGGACCGGCGCGAGGAACGGGCTGTCGGTCTCGACGAGCAGCCGGTCGAGCGGGCACAACGACACGGCCTCGCGCACGTCGGCCGCGTTCTTGAACGTCACGATCCCGCTGAACGAAAGCACCATCCCCGCGTCGAGGCAACGACGCGCGTCGTCGGGACCGCCCGTGAAGCAGTGCAGCACTGACCGGTCGGGCACCCCTTCGGCATGCAACACGTCGAACAGGTCGACCCAGGCGTCGCGCGCGTGGACCACGAGCGCGAGGCCGAGCCGTTGCGCGGCAGCCACCTGCTCTGCGAATGCCTCGCGCTGCACGTCGCGCCGAGAGTGCTCGTAGTGGAAGTCGAGCCCGCACTCCCCGACGGCGACGAGCCGCCCGCCCTCCGACGTCGAGGCGCCGCCGGCGACCGCGTCCTCGAGGAGCCTGATCGTCTCTTCGGTCCCTTCGGAGGCGTCGTGAGGATGCAGGCCGGCGGTCGCCCACAGGGCGGGGGCGCCGTCGCCGAGCTCTCCGCCGGCGCTCCGCGCAGCGAGCGCAAGCGCGTCCCTCGAGGTCGCGGGTCCGGTGCCCACGCACACGATCCGCCGGACCCCGCCGGCGGCGGCCCGCTGCAGCGCGGCCGCGAGGAGCTCCTCCGACCGCGGCCCGTCTGGACCCGGCCGGTCGGCCGCCGGCTCCGCGCTCGCCGAGCAGGTAGGTGTCCTGGAGATGCGAATGCGAGTCGACCCACTCGAGCTGTGACAGGTCCATTTCGAGAGACGGCGACGACAACGCGGCTCAGGCCTTGCGCCGGGGGAACAGTGGTTCGCCCTTCACGACCGGCAGGCCGCCCGGATAGCCGCCCCACGCGGCGTCGGCGGGGAGACGCCGGTCCGACGGCGCGCCGTCGAGGCCGATCCGGCGCCAGATCTCTGCGCACACCGACGGCATCGCGGGCGATGCGAGCAGGCTCACCAGCCGCAACACCTCGAGCGCGTCCCCGAGGACGGCGTCGACTGCGGGTCCTGGCTCGGCCTTCCAGGGCTCGGCCCCCTCCAGTGCCGCGTTGGCGGCGCCGATGAGCCGCCACGTCGCTTCGAGCGCGTCGTGCGGCGCGAGGTTGCCCCACGCCTCGGTCGCCTTCGACACCACGTCCCGTACGACCTCGGCGAGGGCACTCGCGGGATCCGGCGAGGGGCCCACCCCGCCGCACTTCGCCGTCACCACGGCGGCCACCCGCGCGACGAGGTTGCCGAGATTGTTGGCGAGATCCGCGTTGTAGCGCGAGACCATCCCCTCGTAGGAGAACTCACCGTCGGTCCCGAACGGCACGTCGCGCAAGAGATGGTAACGGGTCGCGTCGACGCCGAAGTCCTCGGTGAGGGCTTGGGGAGCGATCTCAGTGAGGCGGAGCGGGCGCGAAGTGTCGGCGTCGCCCCCGCCTGCGTCCAACTGCGCCTGTTGCTTGACGAGCGTCTTCGAGAGCCGTTGTCCCCCCACGAGCAACCAGCCGTGGACGAAGACGTGCGCCGGCGGGTCCACACCCGCGGCCATGCACATGGCCGGCCACCACACGCAGTGGAAGCGAATGATCTCCTTGCCGATGAGGTGGTGCACCGACGGCCACCAGTGCCGCCACCGCTCCTCGTCGACTCCGTACCCGATGGCGGTGAGATAGTTGATGAGCGCGTCGTACCAGACGTAGAAGACGTGCTTGCCGTCCCAGGGGACGGGCACCCCCCAGCGGAGCGACGTCCGGGTGATCGAGATGTCCTTCAGGCCGCCCCGCACGAACGCCAGCGCCTCGTTGCGCTTGGTCGCAGGACGGACGGCGTCGGTGTGCTCGTCGTACCAGGCGAGCAGACGGTCTTCGAACTTCGAGAGCTCGAAGAAATAGTTCTCCTCCTCCATCTCGACGACCTCGGTGCCATGGACCGGGCACTTGCCGTCCACCAGCTGCTCGGGAGTGAAGTAGTCCTCGCAGGACACGCAGTACAGGCCGCGGTAGGTGTCGAGCCGGATGTACCCGTTGTCGTAGATCTGCTGGAGGAACGCCTGAACCGCTCGATGGTGGCGTGGCTCGGTCGTCCGGATGAAGTCGTCGTTCGCGATGTCGAGAGCGCGCCACGCCGCGGCGAACCGCTGCACGATCTGATCGACCCACTCCTGCGGTGAGACCCCGTGCTCGGCGGCGGCTTCTGCGATCTTTGCGCCGTGCTCGTCGGTACCGGTGAGGAAGAACACCTCGTCGCCGCAGAGCCGGTGCCAGCGGGCGAGGGCATCGGCGTTCACGGTCGTGTAGGCGTGGCCGGCGTGGGGGGCGTCGTTGACGTAGTAGATCGGCGTCGTGACGTAGAAGGGGGGCACCGCCCGTACAGTACCGGCGTCAGCCCGCAGGGTCCCCTTCTGGGTCCCCTTCTGCGTCCTCTTGCGGCTTGCCTTGCGGCGCGGCGTGACGCGCCGCGCCGGCCGCGGCGGAGGCGATCCGCCGGCTGACCCCGAGCGCTTTCGCGGCTGCGTCCGCTGCGTCACGCACACTGCTGCCCGACGCGAGCGCCGACGCGACGGACCGCGCGAGCTCCGAGTCCGCACGCACTTGCTCGGCGGCAGCGTCACGCTCGGCGTCCGGCGTCGGCGGGTCGTCCCCCGCACCGGCCAGGACGACGACGACCTCTCCGCGGACAGCCCGCTGTGCGAAATGCTCCGCCGCCTCCGAGGCGGTGCCGCGCCAGACCTCCTCGTGCAGCTTGGTGAGCTCCCGGCAGACGGCGACCCGACGCCCGGGTGCCCGCGTGGCGACGTCCGCGAGCGTCGACGCGACCCGTTGCGGCGACTCCAGGAGCACCGTCGTGCGCTGGTCCGACGTCACCGCGTCGAGCCGGCGCCGGCGCGCCCCGCCCGAGCGGGGGAGGAACCCCTCGACGCAGAACCGGTCCGTCGGCAGGCCGCTCACCACGAGCGCGGCCAGGACGGCCGAGGGCCCGGGCACGACCGACACGCGCACCCCGGCGCCGACCGCAGCGGCGACGAGGCGCGCGCCGGGGTCGGAGACGGCGGGCATCCCGGCGTCGGTGACGAGCGCGACCGTCCGACCCTCCGACGTCGCGGCGAGGACCTCCGGGATCCGGGCGCTCTCGTTGTGCGCGTGGAGGGAGCGCAGCCGCCCCCCCGCGGGGATGCCCGCGGCGCTGAGCAGGGCACGCGTCCTGCGCGTGTCCTCGCAGCAGACGAGGTCAGCGCTCCGCAACGTCTCCGTCGCCCGCGCCGAGAGGTCGCCGAGGTTGCCGATCGGGGTCGCGACGAGGACGAGCGCGCCTTCCTCCCTCACGCGGTCTCGCGGATCTCGAGCTGATCGCCGGGTCTGAGCCCCCAGCGCTCGAACGCGCCAGCACCGGCTTCGAGCACATGTGCCGCGCCCCGTCTCGGGAGCGCGACGCGCCAGGCGCCGAGCCTGGTCGTCGCCACGACGCGCAGTTCCTTGTCCAAGAACGCGACGTCGACGGCAAAGCGCATGGCTGCCGTGTGGACGGCGCGCGTCCGCAGCAGCAGGAGCGCGCCGTCGTACTGGTTGTGCCCGAGGAGCCCCCGGGCGCGGTCGCCGAAGGACTCCGCCACCTCCCCCGAGGCGAGGACGTCACCGCCGCGCAAGAGCCAGACGGTCCGCATGCGAGGCAGAAACTACTCCGAGCTGCGCTAGGGTCTCCGGCCGTGTCGAAGCGGACGGTCAAGCGCAAGCTGCGGAAGAAGAAAAAAGCCAACCACGGCAAGAAGCCGAACTGCGGCCGCGGCTGAGCCGACCCTGACCGCCGGCACTCGCCGGCTTCTCCCAGGCCGCCCGGTCCGGCGGCAAGACCTTCGGATCACCCCGGGCCGCTCCATGCGACGCCCAGCTCCCCGAGGACACGGCTGAGCATCGTCGGGAGGTCGGTGATGATGCCGTCGACCCCGAGGCCGGCCAGGTGCCGCATGGACGGCTCGTCGTCGACGGTCCACACGTGGACGGCCGCCCCGGCGTCGTGGGCTGCCTCGACGAACCGTTCGTCGACGACGGTCATCTCAGCGACGCGCTCCGGGACCTGGAACGCCACCGGGCGGGCCCCGCCCGTCCGCCAGGTGTCGGAGGTGACCTCGCCGGCCTGGACGGCGCGCCAGAAGGCGGCCGTGGCGGCAGTCCCCGCGGACGTCGGGACGCCGGGGGCGAACGTCGCAAAACGCGCCGTCGCCTCGTCCAGGAACGACGCCACGATGACGTCGTCACACCGTTCGAACTCGGCGAGCAGGCGGGCGAGGGGCTCCTCGTAGGGGACGACCGACGGCGCGGTCTGCTTGATGTCCAGGTTCAACACGACGCCTGGAAACCGCTCGAGCACCTCGCGAAGCGTGGCGATCCGAAATTCCGGATCGTCCGGTGCGCGGCCCCGGAACGGGTACTCGGCGGGCGGGCGACCCGGCGTCGCGTCGGCTCCGGGGACGAACCAGTACGCGTTGTCGAGGGCGCGAAGGGCCGCGAGCGTCATCGACGCGATGGCCCCGGAGCCGTCGGTCGTCCGGTCGACGGTGGCGTCGTGGCAGACGACGAGCTCGCCGTCGGCGGTCGCGTGCACGTCCAGCTCGATGCCGGTGGCTCCCCCAGCGAGCGCGGCACGGATCGCGTGGAGGGTCGACGACGGCGCTTCCCACGCACCGCCCTGATGCGCGTATGCGATGACGCGGCGCTCGAGCCAGGGGTTCTCGAGGGAGGTCACACGCCGCGCCGGCGTCAAAGGCGCAACGGCTTGATCGCGCTCACCACGAGGCTCGGATCCGCGCGCCAGTCCGCGTCGGCGACGTCCACGTAGAGCTCGAGCTCGTTGCCGTCGGGGTCGAGGATGTACAGGCTGTGGCTCACGGTGTGGTCGCTCGCCCCGGTGACGGTCACCCCGGCCTCCTGCAGCCGGGCGAGGGCGTCGCGCAGCTCGTCGTCGCTGTCGCCGACCTTGAGCCCGATGTGGTACAGCCCGACCCGCCGGCCGTGGGGAAGCGGCTGTGCGTCCTCCCCCACTTCGATGAGGAGGAGCTCGTGGTGGGTCCTGCCCGACGCCGAGGAAAAAGCAGCCGCGCGGAAGCGGAGGCCCGCACCGTCGGCCTGGTCCGGCGAGATCTGCCGGAAGCCGAGGACGTCCCGGTAGAACGCGACCGAGCGCTCGAGGTTGCGCACGTAGAGGACGACGTGGCCAAGGTCCTTCACTTCCATGAGTTGGAGGATACGCATTGCGTTGGCCCTCGGCGCACCCGTGAGCCGGTCGGCAACGGGGGTGGAGCAGCGCCGTCCTCAGCCCGCGCGCCCGGCGATAGGGTCGGTGCCGCAGTGCTCGACCATCTTCTCGTCGACTTCATCGCCGCAGTTCAGGACTCGTTCGACCGGGCCTTTCTCGAACGCCAGGCCGTCGAGGAGCGGTTCCAGGTGGACGTCTTCCTCGGCGACGTCTCCTTCGAGACCAGCTACAGCCTGCCCGGAGAAGGCGAGCCACCCCGCGTGCGTGCCGACATCTCCATCGACTGGCCCACCTGGAGCCAGAGCGCCTACCGCAGCTGGTCGATCGGCGAGACGCCCGACGACATGCCCGAAGCCGTCGTGGAGGTCGCCATGCGCGTCCAGCGGCTGGCCGAGGCCCCCTCGGCGGAGCGCGTCCTTTCGGTGCTGCCGGCGACGAGCCCGCCGATCGGCCACGAGCCTTTCGTGCGGACCGAGACGACGGTCGAGGAGGTCTACGCCGACCCCGAGGACCCCGAAGCACGCGAGGCAGGCGCCGAGCCTTCGGTGCGCTGGGCGGTCGAAGGGAGCTACGAGGGCGAGATCCGGTTCGACGAGGCCCAGCTCGAGGACCCCGACGCCCTCGCGCCGATCGCCGACGCCCTCACCCGGTGGGTGTCCTCCACGCTGGTCCGCCTGGCGGACCTCCCGCTCACCTACCACCCCCCGGACCCCGCCGACGCGTCTCCCCCACCGTCGTCCTCGGCGTCATC
>DAIRCY010000024.1:0-9668 GCA_036796435.1 Acidimicrobiales bacterium | reverse complement strand
GACGCGACGTGAACCTCATCGGCGGCCGTCTCGCCGGCGCGGCGGCCCTCGGGCTGTGCGGCGCGGTGCTCGCCGCCTGCTCGAACACCATCACAACGGCCTCGTTCACCGTGACGCCGACGACGGCGCGGGGCGTCACAATCTCGACCGAGCGCTCGCCCGCAGGCACGATCCTCGCCACGCCGTCGGGTCGCACCCTCTACGACTTCACCCCCGACACGCCGACATCGAGCGCCTGCACCAAGGGACTCTGCGTCCGGCTGTGGCCGCCGCTCGTCACGACGGACGAGAGGCCCGCAGTCGGCAGGGGGCTGCACGAGTCCCTGGTGGGCACCATCAGGCGACCGAACGGCCAGCTCCAGGTCACCTACGGCGGCCACCCGCTGTACACCTGGATCGGCGACACGACGCCCGGGATGATCACGGGCCAAGCGCTGCTCAACGTCGGCGGCTACTGGTACGTCATCGACCCGACAGGGCGGGAGATCACGAGCCAGTTCCGGGTGACACGCACAGCAGTCCACCGGCACTGACACCGGGGACGGCGTCACCGTCCGCGGCGCGCCCCTTGCTGGTCCGGAGAATCGGGTACCACCCAAACAGTGCTGGCCACGATCGGGCTCTCCCTCGGTGCTGCGGTATTCCTCGCGGGCGGCTTCGTCGTGCAACAGCGGGTGGCCGCGCAGGAGCCGCCTGAAGAGCGGCTTTCGTTCCTCCTGCTGATCAAGCTCGCGCAGCGCCCCATGTGGCTCGGAGGCGTCGCGACGATGGCGATCGGTCAAGTGCTCGGGGCGATCGCGCTCAAGTCGGGGAACCTCGCCCTGGTCGAACCCGTCATCGCGTCGAACCTCCTGTTCGCGCTCGTGCTCTCCGCGGCGTGGAGCCGGCAGCGTCTCGGGAGGCGGGAGTGGGCCGGAGGTATCCTGCTCCTCGCAGGGTTGGCGACCTTCGTAGCCGCCGGCGACCCCCACCGTCGCCACGGGGCATCCGTCCCTTGGACCCACTGGGTGATGGCCGGCGCCGTCGTCGCCGTGATCGCCGTCACCCTCGTCACCTTGTCGCGCCGCCAGGCGCCCTACCGGCAGGCGACGTTCCTCGCCACGGCCGCGGGCTTCCTCTACGGCATGCAGGACGCCCTCACCCAGAGGACGATGGGCGCGCTCGGCCACGGCCTCCTCACCATGGTCACGTCATGGCCCGCGTACGCGCTGCTCTCGGTCGCGATCATCGCGATGCTCCTCTCGCAGAGCGCGTTCGAAGAAGCACCGCTCTCGGCGTCGTTGCCCGCGTCGACCGCGGTCGAACCGATCGCAGCCATCGCGTTCGGGGTCGGCCTGTACCACGAGTACCTGGACCTGGGCGGCGCCGCCCTGGCCTTCGAAGTCGTGGGGCTCGCGGTCGCGACGGTCGGTGTCTTCCTCGTGGCGGGGTCGCCGATCGTGAGCGGGCACCTCAGCCACTGGCGCCACCGCCATCATGCCCCCTCCGTGCGGGATCGGTAGGAGCTACCCGGTCGCTCGACGGTCCCGACTGGCCGAGGAGCTCACCGGCCTCGAGCGCGAAGGCGCGTGGGTCTTCGACGGCGTGGCGACAATCTCTCCCCGGCTCCCCCCTGAGCGCGCTGCGACGACCGCTCCTCGACACGGCTGTGGGAAGATCCCGGAGTGAACAACGAGGTCGTCAATTACCTCCTTGACGCCCTCCTCGTCCTCGTCGTCGTCTTCCAGATCCGGGGTCGGACCCTCTCGTACCGGCAGCTGCTCCTCCCTGTGGCGATCGTCGCCTACTTCGCCGTCGACTACCTGAAGACGTTTCCGACGGCCGGCAACGACTTGCCGACGATGCTCGCCGGTGCTCTGCTCGGTGCACTGCTCGGGGTGGGTTGCGGAATGACGACCAGCGTCTCTGCGAGGTCCGACGGGGTTCCGATCGCCAAGGCAGGAGTCATGGCGGCCACGTTCTGGCTGTTCGGCATGTGCGGGCGGCTCTTCTTCCAGATCTGGGTCGAGCACGGAGGAGGAGCGAGCGCCGTGGTCGCTTTCAGCCGTTCGAACGGGATCACCGGTAGCGCCGCGTGGGCCGACTGCCTGGTCCTCATGGCGCTCGCCGAGGTCCTCGGTCGGACGGCCGTGCTGGGCCTGAAGGGAGTGCGGCTACCCGCCGGCATTCCGATGTCTGCTCGGTCACAGCCGCAAGTCGCACGAACCCAGGGCTCCGCGGCGTGAGCGGTGAGAGGGGAACGAGCGACGAGGCGCAGGACTTGCGAGTCGTCAACGCGGCACGGGAGATCCGGGCCGACGCGCAGAGGATCTTCGAGCTCATCGCCGACCCGTCCCAGCAGCCTCGCTGGGACGGGAACGCCAACCTCGGCGGAGCCGCCGAAGGACAGCGCGTGCGCGCCGTCGGGGACGTGTTCACCATGACCCTCACGCAAGGCGGAGCCGTCCGCGAGAACCACGTCGTGGAGTTCGAGGAGGGACGACGAATCGCATGGGAGCCCGCCGAGCCGGGACGCGAGCCGCCGGGTCACCGGTGGGCCTGGACCCTCGATCCAACCGGCTCCGGGAGCACGCTGGTCACCCACACCTACGACTGGTCCCGCTTGACCGACGAGAACCGTTTGGCGCGCGCCCGCGCGACGACGGCTGAAAAGCTGCAGCGGTCGGTCGACAGGCTTGCGGCGATCGCAGAGGACGCCTGAGGGGAGACTGAAGACCCGGGCCGCGCCCAGGTGTGAGCGAGCAGTGGGCAGACCCGTCAACCGCCTGCGAGCCGCTCGACGACCTTCTTCATCTCCGCGGGCGTGATCTGCAGCGTGGCGTCCCCGACCGAGAGCTCGACACGCAGCAAGCGCGGCCCCTCGGTTGCGAACGGGCGGCCGAAGGTCCAGATGCTGTCGGACTCCGCGATCTCGATCGCCCTGGCGCGGAGATCCTCGACCGTGGTCTCGAGACGGAGGTGCATCATCGGGGCCTGCACCGGGAAGGGCAGCACCTCCACACCGTCGACGTCCTGCAAGGCACTGGCGATGGCGAGGGCGTGCCGGTAGTAGGCAGCCATCTTCGGCAACCTCTCGCGCAGCACCGTGAGCGCGGACGCCGCGTACGGCCACAGCGCGAAGACGCGCCCGCCGTGGCGCGTGCGCCACACCGACAGCTCGGCGACGAGGTCCGCGTCGGCCGCCACGGAACTGCCGGCGATGCCACCGAGTCCTTTGTAGAACGACACGTAGACCGAGTCGAAGAGCCCAGCGACGTCCGAGAGCCCCTTCTTCGCGCTTGCCGAGTAGTAGGGAACCGCCTCGAACAGCCGCGCGCCGTCGAGGTGGACGGCCGCACCACGGCGGTGGGCCCACTCCACCTGGGCCACGAGGTCGTCCCAGTACGGCAGCGTGCCGCCGAGATCTCGTTGGGGCAGTTCGATGAGGAGCGCGGCGAGCGGTTCGTGGACCTGCTCGAGGGAGGACGCCGTCAGCGGGAGGTTCCTGCTGCCGACGGGCACACCGAACAGGCCGTGGAGGCGCTCGTAGCCGCGCTCCTCGTGGCTCTCGAGGTGGCAGGCCGGATGGAAGGCGACCGCCTTCTTGGACCGCCGGTCGGCGTGCACGCGGAGCATCGCCTGCTGGGCCATCGTCCCGGTGGGGAGGAAGAGCGCCGCCTCTTTGCCGAGGAGCCGTGCGACCTCGGCCTCGAGCTCCTCGACGACGCCGCCCGCGCCGTAGTAGTCGATCTGCGTCTCCGGCGGGATCGTCTGGAGCAGGTCCTTCGCCCGACGAGGCCCAGATCCGTTCACGGACCGTTCGCACCCCTCGGCGATCCGTTCGAGCTCGGCATCGCGTGAGAACGGCGTCGGCATCCTCTTCTTCGCCCTCGATCGCGCCGGCTTCTCCTGAATGGGCGCGGACCGCGACGGCGTTGGTTGCGACGGCGTTGGTTGCGACGGCGTTCGTTGCGACGGCATGGGCCGACCTTAGGGCGCGCGATCGCCGGGACACCGACCGGCCGGCGGCTCCTACAATCGGCCCGCCAGCCAAGGAGGAGACACGTGCGCGACCCTGCCCTTCCCGTCTGCGAGTACCTCGACTACTCGGGGCGCGACGACTTGCTCGGCGGCGGCGTGCGGATGATCCCGATCTCGACCGCCGCCGGCACCTTCCGCGTGTGGACCAAGCGCACGGGCAACAACCCGCGGCTGCGCCTCCTGCTCTTGCACGGGGGCCCGGGGGCCAACCACGAGTACCTGGAGGCATGCGACAGCTACCTGCCAAGCGCCGGGGTCGAGTACTACTACTACGACCAGCTCGGCTCCGCTTTCAGCGACCAGCCGGACGACCCGTCTTTGTGGGAGCTGCCACGTTTCGTGGAAGAGGTCGAGCAGGTCCGACGGGCGCTCGGGCTCGGCCGGGACGACTTCGTGCTCTACGGCCACTCCTGGGGCGGGATCCTCGCCATCGAGTACGCCCTGGCCTACCAGCACCACCTGAAGGGGCTCGTGCTCTCCAACATGATGATGGACGTCCCCGCGTACAACGCGTACGCCGAACAGGTCCTCATGCCGACGATGGACCAGGCAGCTCTCGGCGAGATCCGCGAGCTCGAAGCGCGCGGCGACGTGGAGAACCCGCGCTACATGGCCCTCTTGAACGAGCAGCACTACGTCCACCACGTGCTCCGGTTGCCGCTCGACGAGTGGCCGAACCCGGTCGTGCGGTCGTTCGCCGCGATCAACCCTGCGATCTACGTGTCGATGCAGGGGCCGAGCGAGCTCGGCATCAGCAAGGACGCAAAGCTCGCAACGTGGAGCCGGATGGAGAAACTCGGGTCCGTCGAGGTGCCGACCCTCGTCGTCGGCGCCCGCCACGACACGATGGACCCTGCACACATGGAAGAGGTGGCGGCTCGCCTGCCGAAGGGCCGGTACCACTTCTGCCCGCAGGGCAGCCATCTCGCCATGTACGACGACCAGGCGACGTACTTCCACGGGCTCATCGGCTTCCTGAAGGACCTCGAGTCGTCATAGCGCCCGGGAGGAGGCGCTACACGTTGCGGAACGTCGCAGGCGCCATTGGACGTGTCCGGCAGCCGAGGCTCGAAGAACGCGATCGTCTGCATCACCGCACCGGTCACCGCACCGGTCACACAGAGAGGCGAGGGGTCGGTGGTGCGCGGCCGGCGCTGACGCGGAAGAGCCCCACTCGGAGCGTGGCGGGTGGGGCTCTTCGATGACGTCGATGATGCGTCTTGGGCTACAGCCTCCCGAGGTAGACGTGGCTCACCTGCCACACCGCCGCCGGGGTACCCGGAGTGCGCTCGGCGATGATGAACGGCTCTGTTGTCGTGCCGACCGTGGCTGTCGGGTAGGCGCTCAGGAGCGACGCCCAGTTCGGGTAGAAGGTCCCCTTGAAGTACATCCCGCACGTCGCGTCGTTGACCACTGTCACGGTGCCGGTGGTGGCGGCGCTCCCGGGCGCTATGCCTGTCCCCGGGCAGTAGTAGGCGTCGATGTACACGTACGCTGTCGTTGTGCCGCCTCCCGTCGCGCTGAGCCCGATGTTGAGGCTGAGGGACCCCGGCAGCGGCGTCGGCGTTGTTGTCATCGCTTGCCAGGTGTAGCCGAGCTTCGAGATCTCGCTCAGCGGCGCGCCCGCCAGGTTGTGCTTGTGGAGATAGACGCCAGAGTATGTCCCGGCCGTGTTCGATGTCGTCTCCGACAGAGTGGCGACGCTCCTCCCGTGCCCCGACACCGCGCAACGACCTCCGGAGCCTGTCGTCGATCCTGTGAAGCAGACCAAGTTGGACGCGGCGCCGCCTGCGCTGGCGGCAGCTAGACCCGCACCTGCGCCGAGCGCGAGCATCCCGGCGAGGAGCATGCCCACGGAAAGTCGTACTGCGAGGTTTGCCTTCATCAGCGGCCCCCTTTGGTCCATTGCGTCCCTGCGTGAGGATTCCCCGGGTCGACCTTACAGACCGGAGAGGGGCCGCGTCTGAACGAATCGATCAGTGCTCCGCGGCACCGCTGCAATCGACCTTAGAAAGGCCGACGAGGCTCACGAGTGCAGCGGACTGCCAATGCGGATAAGCGCTCTACCTGCACAAATAGGCCCTGCTACACGTTGAAGCGGAACTCCACGACGTCGCCGTCGGCCATCACGTAGTCCTTGCCCTCGATGCGCGCCTTGCCCGCCGCGCGCGCCGCGGGGACCGACCCCGCCGCGACGAGGTCGTCGTAGCTCACCACCTCCGCCTTCACGAAGCCACGCTGGAAATCGGTGTGGATCACCCCGGCGGCTTCGGGGGCCGTCGCCCCGATGGGGATCGTCCATGCCCGCGCCTCTTTCGGACCGGCGGTCAGGAACGTCTGCAGCCCGAGGGTGCGGAACGCGACGTGCACGAGCGCCTCGAGACCCGACTCGTGCTGGCCGTACTCGGCGAGCAGCTCGCGGGCGTCGACGAGGTCCATGCCGGCGACCTCCGCCTCGATCTGCGCACACAGGACGGCGGACTGCGCCGGGGCGACGAGGTCGGCGAGGCGCGCCCGCAGCGCTTCGTCGCCGACCTGGGAATCTGCGACGTTGAAGACGTAGATGAAGGGCTTGGCCGTGAGCAGGTGGAGGTCGCGGAGGGCAACCGGGTCGAGCTCGCCGGCCATCGCCGCCGCGGACACCGGTCGGCCCGAGTCGAGCACCTCGCGCGCCTGTTCGGTCGCCGCGAGCCCAGCGGCGAGCTCGGGACGCATGCGCGCCTCTCGCCGGAGCTTGGCGAGCCGGTTGTCCACGGTCTGAAGGTCGGCGAGGACCAGCTCGGTGTTGACCGTCTCGATGTCCGAGGGAGGGTCGACCTTCCCCTCCACGTGGACCACGTCGTCGTCCTCGAACGCGCGCACGACCTGGCACACGGCGTCGGTCTCCCGGATCGCTGCGAGGAAGCGGTTCCCGAGTCCCTCGCCCTCCGACGCCCCGCGGACGAGCCCCGCGATGTCGACGAAGGTGACCGTGGCGGGCACCACCCGCTCGCTGTCGTAGAGGGCGGCGAGCCGGTCGAGGCGAGGGTCCGGCACGGCGACCACGCCCACGTTCGCGTCGATGGTGGCGAACGGGTAGTTCGCTGCAAGCACCTCGTTGTTCGTGAGCGCGTTGAAGAGGGTCGACTTCCCGACGTTGGGGAGCCCGACGATCCCGACCGAGAGGGCCATTACACGAAGCCTTCGGCGCGGGCGATCTCCGCGATGTCGTGCTGAGGACGCGCCCCGAGGTGGCCGATGACGGCTGCCGCGCAGAGCGAGCCCAGCCGTGCGCACTCGACGGGGTCCATGCCGTGGGTGAGGCCGTAGAGGAACCCCGCGGCGTACATGTCGCCGGCGCCCGTCTTGTCGACGATCTCGGGCGCGTGCGCGGCGGGCACCTCGACCGGCCCGCGTCCTCCGACGACGAAGGAGCCCCTCGGCCCGCAGGTGGCCGCGACGAGGACCCCGGTCTCCTCGGCCGCCGACAAGGCGTCCTCGAAGCTTCTGGACGAAAAGAGGCTCCGCAGCTCGTCTTCGTTCGAGAAGAGGACGTCCACGTCGCTCAGGACGAGGTCGAGCAGATCGCGACGGTGACGGTCGACGCAGAAGGAATCCGAGAGCGAGAGCGCGACGGAACGGTCGTGGTCGTGCGCCACCTTCACCGCCCTGCGCATCGCTTCCTTGGCCGTCGGGCGGTCCCACAGGTAGCCCTCGAGGTACAGGATCCCGCCCCGGGCGACGAGCTCCTCGGGCACGTCGGCCGGCGCGAGGGTGGCCGAGACGCCGAGATGGGTGGCCATGGTCCGCTCCGCGTCACCCGTGACCATCACGATGGACCGCCCGGTGCCCCGCAGCTCGGCCTCGCCCTCCGTGGCGCCGACCACCGCCGAGTGCAGCTCCACGCCGGAGGCCCGCATGTCGTGCACGAAGACCTTGCCCATCTCGTCGTCGGCGATCTTGCCGATGAAGCCCGCAGCACCCCCGAGAGCCGCGACGCCGGCGACCGTGTTCGCCGCGGAGCCGCCCGAGACCTCGACCGCCGCCCCGACCGCCCCGTAGATGGTCTCTGCCCGCTCCAGGTCGACGAGCTCCATCGAGCCCCGTACGAGCCCGAGATCGGCGAGGACCCGGTCGGGGACCTCGGTAAGGATGTCGACGAGGGCGTTGCCCATCCCGACGACGTCGAGCGGTCGCGCGTCGAGATGGGGCGGCTCTCGTGTCAAGGTGGGCTCGGGCACGGAGGGCACGGTAGCGTCGATCCCCATGTCGTCCGCACCCGAACCCCAGACGAGCGCGCCCGAGAGCGCCGATCCGCACGCGCCCGGAGGCGCCGACCCGTACCGACTGCCGAGGACAGTGGAGCCGGTCAGCTACCGGCTGGAGCTCGTGCCGGACCTCGAGGCAGCATGGTTCTCGGGGACGGCGGAGATCGACGTGCGGGTCCTCGAGCAGACCGACCGCATCGTCCTGAACGCCGCCGACCTGGAAGTCCGCTCGGCGGCGGGCGCCCCCCCCGCCGGCCACCCGGTCGACGCGGGCGGATCCCTCGACGAAGCGACCGAGCGGCTGACCCTCACGCTCGGCGCCCCGCTCGCAAAAGGGGACGCCACGGTCCGCCTCTCGTTCGCGGGGACGCTCAACGACAAGCTCCGGGGCTTCTACCGGTCGACCTTCGTCGATGACGAGGGGGTCACCCGCACCGTCGCGACCACCCAGATGGAGGCGACCGACGCACGGCGCGCGTTTCCGTGCTGGGACGAGCCCGACCGCAAGGCGACCTTCGAGGTGACGCTCGTGGTCGACGAGGGGCTCGCCTGCTACTCGAACTCGCCGGTCGTGGCCGAAGAGCCGTTCGAGGCCGACGGGAAGAAGAAGCGGCGGGTCCGCTTCTCCCCGACGATGAAGATGTCGTCCTACCTCGTCGCGTTCGTGGTGGGCCCCCTCGTGGCCACCGACCCGATCGAGGTGGGCGGGGTGCCCGTGCGCGTGGTGCACGTGCCCGAAAAGGACCCCCTCGGCGCCTTCCCCCTCGACGTCGCCCGCCACTCGCTCGAGTTCTTCCCCGAGTACTTCGGCATCCCGTACCCGGGCGAGAAGCTGGATCTCGTCGCCATCCCGGACTTCGCCTACGGCGCGATGGAGAACCTCGGGTGCGTGACGTTCCGGGAAACGGCGCTCCTCGTCGACCCCGAGCACGCCGCGCGCGTGGAGCTCGAGCGCATCGCGGACGTGGTCCACCACGAGATCGCGCACATGTGGTTCGGCGATCTCGTCACCATGGGCTGGTGGGAGGGGATCTGGCTCAACGAGGCGTTCGCCACGTTCATGGAGATGCTCGCCACCGACGACTTCCGGCCCGAGTGGCGCCGCTGGACATCCTTCGGGATCGAGCGCGACGCCGCCATGGCCGTCGACGGGCTGCACTCGACGCGCCCGATCGAGTACCCGGTGCACTCGCCCGACGAGGCCGACGGGATGTTCGACACCCTGACCTACGAGAAGGGCGGGAGCGTGCTGCGGATGCTCGAGCAGTACCTCGGCGCGGACGTCTTCCGGGAAGGGGTGCGCCGGTACATCGAGGCCCACGCGTACGGCAACACCGTCACCTCCGACCTGTGGACCGCGCTCGAGGACGCGAGCGGCGAGCCGATCCGCGCCGTGGCGGA
>DAIRCY010000023.1:0-30196 GCA_036796435.1 Acidimicrobiales bacterium | reverse complement strand
CCCTTCGTCCGGCTCTTCAACTGGTCGAAGAAGTCGACGACGACCTCGGCCAGCGGGATCGTGTAGACGAGCTCCACGCGTTCGGGTGAGAGGTACTCCATGCGCTGCATCTCGCCGCGTCGGTTCTGGCAGAGGTCCATGACCGTCCCGGTGTACTCCGACGGGGTGAGGATGGTCGCGGTCAGCATCGGCTCGTCGATGTGGTCGATCCGCACGGCGTCGGGCAGATCGGTCGGGTTGTCGACCTCCACGACGGAGCCGTCGGTCAGGTACGCGCGGTACTCGACGGAGGGCGCGGTGGCGATGAGCGACAGGTCGAACTCGCGTTCGAGCCGCTCCCGGATGATCTCCATGTGCAGCAGCCCGAGGAAGCCGCACCGGAAGCCGAAGCCGAGCGCGTGAGACGACTCGGGCTCGTAGGTGAAGCTCGCGTCGTTCAGCTTGAGCTTGTCGAGCGCGTCCCGCAGCTCGGGCAGCTCGTCCCCGTCGACCGGGTAGATCCCGCAGAAGACCATGGGCTTCGGGTCGCGGTACCCGGCGAGCGGTTCGGCCGCACCGCCGGCGGCGTCGGTCACGGTCTCGCCGGAGCGGGCCTCGCCCACGTCCTTGATGCCCGCGATGAGGTAGCCGACCTCGCCCGGCCCGAGCTCGTCGGCGCGGCGGGGCTCGGGGGTGCGCACACCGATCTCCTCCACGTCGTGCACCGCGCCGGCCTGCATGAAACGAAGACGGCTCTTGGACGAGAGCACCCCGTCCACCACTCGCACCGAGGAGATCACCCCGCGGTACTGGTCGTACGCGGAGTCGAAGATGAGCGCCCGCAACGGCCCGCCACGCTCCCCCTTCGGCGCAGGGATCCGCTCGACGATGGCGTCGAGCAGCTCGGGGACGCCCTCGCCCGTCTTGGCGGAGATCCGGAGGATCTCGTCTGCGTCGATGCCGAGGACCTGCTCGATCTCCTTCGCCGCGCGCTCGGGATCGGCTGCGGGGAGGTCGATCTTGTTCAGCACCGCCACGATCTCGAGATCGTGCTCGATCGCCTGGTAGCTGTTGGCGAGGGTCTGCGCCTGGATGCCCTGCGACGCGTCCACCAGCAGCACGGCGCCCTCGCACGCGGCGAGGGACCTGCTGACCTCGTAGCCGAAGTCCACGTGCCCCGGGGTGTCGATCAGGTGCAGCACGTGGCCCCGGTAGGCGACGCGCACGTTCTGCGCCTTGATCGTGATGCCCCGCTCCCGCTCGATGTCCATCGAGTCGAGGTACTGCTCACGCATGAGGCGGGGATCGACCGCGCCGGTGAGCTCGAGGATGCGGTCCGACAGCGTCGACTTGCCGTGGTCGACGTGGCTGATGATGGAAAAGTTGCGGATGCGCTCGGTGGGCACCCCGCCGGGTGCCGGTGCGCCGGACGAGGACACGGTTTGTCGATCGTAGTGGCGGCCATGGGGTTCCCGGACGATGGAGGAACCGCCGCCGGCCCCTGCTACCATGAAAGGCCGCCGCTTCCCGGGACGACCGGGGCCCGGCCGCACCGGCCGGGCGGGCGGCGCACGATCGCACTCGAGGAACGCACCGTGGCGAACATCAAGTCCCAGATCAAGAGGAACCGGCAGAACGAGGGGCGGCGCCTGCGCAACAAGGCCGTCCGTTCGGAGATGCGCACGAGGACCAAGAACGCGGTGGTGGCCGCAGAAAGCGGCGCCGACAACGCGCTCGACGCCCTGCGTGCCGCGGTGAAGCGGATCGACAAGGCTGCCGCGCAGGGCGTGATCCACAAGAACCAGGCCGCCAACCGCAAGTCGCGGCTGATGCGGCGGATCGCCGGCCGCTCCTCCTGAGTCCGGTGGCGCCCGGAGTTGCGGGCGCCTACCCCAGGGCTCAACGGCGTACGCGGGATCCCCGGACCGCACCACCGTGTCCCGTCTGTGCCCCGGCGCGCCGGCTCCGCGTGAGCCGGGCGAGGCGTGCCACGAGGATCTCGAGGACCAGCACGCCCGGAAGGGCCGTCTGTCCCTTCACATCGAGGTCCGCGTCGGCGACGAGGGTGATCGCCTGGCCGACCCGTTCGCCCCCCAGCTGGCGCGCGCGATCGAGGGCTTTCTTGGCGACGAAGGGGCTCCTCGCCCCGAGGAGCGCGGCGGCGTCGTCGCCGGACACCACGCCGGCGCCGTCGAGCCGCAGCATGTTCGAGAAGTGGCTGTGCAACGTGGCGACGATCACGGGCGCGGCGCGGCCGGCCACGAGCAGCCGGTGCAAGGCCCGCAGCGCGCCGGCAACGTCCCCGGCGTCGATCGCGTCGGTCAGCTCCCACGGCGGCACCGCCCCGGCTTCGCCGAGGAAGGGCTCGAGGGCGGTGACGTTCACGGCAGCGCCTTCGCCGTACGCCGCGGCGAGAGACTCGAGGAGCCCCTCGAGCCGTCCGACGTCCTCGCCGAGATGCTCTTCGAGCCGGCGCGTCGCCAGGGCGTCGAGCTTGACCGGCGCGTGTCGGAGCTGTTCGGCCAGCCACCGCCCCCGCTCGCGGCCCCTGCCGGCTGACGCCTCGACCACTTCGCCTGCTGCCGTCGCCGCCTTCACCAGCGCTGCGGGGATGGTGCCGCCGCCCGCCACGAGCACGAGATGCACGGAAGGAAGGGGGTCCGCCAGGGACTCGACGAGGCGCGCGGCGTCGCCCGCGCTCAGCCTCCCCGCCTCGCGGACGACCACGACCCGCCGGTCCACGAGGAAGGGCGGCGTCGTGCAGGCGTCGACGATCGCCGCGACGTCGAGCTCTTCTCCGCCGCCGTGCTCCTCGACGACGAGCGACGGATCGAGCTGACCGGCAAGGCGCGCCACGAGCGAGCGGGCGGCCTGCGCGACGAGCGCTGGGTCCTCCCCGCGGACGAGGTGGACGACGCGGCCGTGCGGCTGCTCACGCTCCGAGCCCTCCGGGGCGCTCATCGTGACCTGGCCGCCGGGAGCGGCGGGTCCCCCCGCGCGACGAGGATGTCGCTCAGCGCGTCGCGCACCCGCACCGCGCCGGCGACGTCGTGGACCCGCACGATCCTGCAGCCTCGCGCGATGCCGAGCGCCGCCGCGGCGAGTGACGCCTCGCGGCGCTCGTCGATCTCGAGGCCCAGCCGGACGCCGAGGAACGTCTTGTTCGACGCCGACACCAGTAGCGGGTACCCGAGCCCCGCGAGCACGTCGGACGCCCGAAGCAACGCGAGCGACTGGCCGGGCGTCTTGCCGAGGTCGAGCCCCGCATCGAGCACAACCCGATCGGCCGGCACGCCTGCGGCGACAGCCGCCGCGGCGCGCGCGGCGAGGTACCCGGCGACCGTGGCGACCACGTCGGCGTAGACCGGTTCGGGGTCGCGGACCCGCGGCGCGAGGCGGATGTGGGTCGCCACGACCGACGCCCCGGCGCGGGCGGCGACCCGGAGGTAGTCGGGGTCCGCGAAGCCGCTGATGTCGTTGCCGACGACGGCGCCGGCCTGGAACGACGCCTCCGCGACCCGCGCCCGCCAGGTGTCGACCGACACCGGTACGTCGAAGCGGGCCGTGACGGCCTCGACCGCCGGCACCACGCGCCCGAGCTCCTCGTCCTCTGCGACCTCGGGGCCGGGCCCGGCCTTGACTCCTCCGATGTCGAGCAGGTCGGCGCCTGCCGCGACGAGCTCGTCCGCGCGACGGAGGAGGGCGTTCAGCGAGAAGGTGGCGCCCCGGTCGTAGAAGGAGTCCGGCGTCCGGTTCAAGATCCCCATCACGAGCGCCCGGTACCGGATGTCGTAGCGGCGCTGCCCGAGGGAGAGCTCGGGCACCGAGCGCGCCGACGAGATCGCCGGCGCGTCGCCCCTCTCCACGGAGGGCGACCCTACCGAAGGGCAGTCACTCGGACCGGAGGAAGTGGCCCTTGCACGGTCCCCCCGCCGGCGCTACAGTGAGCGGGTCTCGGTGCGCTCGTGCAGGCGCCGACGAAACGGCAAACCCATCGCGAGGTGGGGACGCAAAGTCACGGGGCTCTCTGAGCTAGCCGGACCGCCGAATCGGCTGCAGCAGGCGTGCCGCCCCTCCGGCGTACTCCGGATCGCTCGTCGAGCCCCCGAAGGGGGAAACGTACGCATGGGAGAGGGCACCGGCCGCAACTTCAGCGGTGACGGCATCCGCTCGGCCCGTCCTGGGCCGACCCGTGCGCACCGGCGCGCCACCATGTCGCGCGTGCCGGGTCCTCCACGAGGTCGCCTCAGGGGATAGGGGAGCCGAGCGGCGGAGCCCCCCGCCCCCCGCCAGGGGGCTCCGCCGCCACCGGCCTAGAGGCGCTGCAGAAGTCCGATCGCCTCGCGCAAGAGCTCGTCCACGTCCCGACGATCGCCGGCTTCGGCCACCACATGGGCGGTGCGCACGCCGTGCGAACGACCGAGCGCCGCTCGCACGGCGGTGGACAGTCGTTGCTCGACCGCCGCGGCGCTTGCGGAGGGAAAGATGGCGAGCGCCGCTGCGAGCACGCACCGGTCGACCCGCGCGACGGGGTCCGTGAATCGGAGCTCGCGGGTGAGCACCCGGGCCGCGGCGGCAGTTGTGTGCTCGTCGGGCACCTCCACGACCACGAGGGTGACCGCGCCGCCCGCCCCGCCCGGGCGCCCCTCGAGCGCCAGCATTCGGCCCGCCCTGCTGAAGAACTGGGCCAGGCTCGGCAGCTCGGTCAGGGGGTCGGGCTCGGCCCACCAGAGGTCTGGGTGCGCATGGCGCCGATCGTCCGGAGCCGCACCCCCCTCCCCCTCGCCGGGGTGGGGAAAGCGTAAAGTGGAGGGGCGCGACGCCGCGACGGCCTGGACGAACGACCGCCGAGGTGTGGAGGACGCTTCCCGCGCCGGCTCGGCGGTTCCGGTGACGGCTTCGGCGGCGGCTTCGGCGGCTTCTGCGGCATTTTCGGCGGCGGCTTCGGCGGTGTCTGCGCCGGCCGTGGCGCCCGCACGCAGCGCCTCGTCTTCACCCGCCGTCGCCGCATGGCGTGTTTCTCTCCGTCCCGGGTCACGCCGGACGGAGCCGTGCAGCTGCCGCACCACTTCGAGGTGGCGAAAGAGCCGCTCGGCGAGCCGCTCGAGGACCTCGAGCTGGGCGGGCTCGAAGCGCCGGTCCGGCTCGGCGACGAGGCCGATCATGTCCCCCTCGCCCCCGCCACGAAGCGGAGCGACGGCGAGCGTCAGCCCGCTCCCTATGGGGACGCTGCGCACGAACACCCGCGCAACGGGGAACTCGGGGTCCGCGGCGGCCCGCCGCACCACCTCGGCGAGGTCGTCGCCCGAGAGCCCCCCCGAGGACCAGGCGTCCGGCACGGCGACGATCTCCGGCGCCGAGGCGCCCGTGTGCAGCGCGGCGAACGCGGTCGGCGCCGCAGCCTCGCTGCGGGCGACGCGGAGAAGGTTCTCGACCGTCGCCTTCCCGACTCCTGCCACCGTCACGTCAAGGTCGCCGGCTCACCGAGCGGTCGCGCTTGTGGCGGTACATCGCGCGGTCGGCCCTCACGAGAAGGGCGTCGGGGCCGACGTCGCCTCTGTCCGTGCTCACCCAGCCGAGCGAGGCGCCGACGTCAAATGCGATACCGCGCACGGTGACGGGCGCGGAAAGGACTTTGCGCAGACGGGAGACGACGAGGTCACCGTCGGCTGGCCGCTCCCCCGAGGCGTGGGCGACCACGAACTCGTCGCCGCCGAGACGGGCGACGACGTCGTCGCTCCGTACGGCCCCCCGCAGCCGGCGGGCGACCGCCCCGAGGACTTCGTCACCCATGTCGTGACCGTGCTCGTCGTTGATGCGCTTGAAGTCGTCGAGGTCGATGTAGACGAGGGCGACGGCGCCACCGCGTCGGCCGAGCCCCTGGAGCATCCGACGGAGCTCTTCGAGCAGGAGGTACCGGTTGGCGAGTCCCGTGAGCGGGTCGTAGAGCGCGTAGTGGGTGAGCCGCTGCTGCTCCATCCACTCGGCGGTCGTGTCCCGCAACACCACGAGAGCGCCGCGACGTCCCTCGATCGGAAACGGCCGGGCCGACACGGCGACGTGTCGCTGACCGTCCCCGTCCTCGCCGAGCGTGAGATGGGCGTCGCGGGCGACCCCGTCTTGGAGGGCGAGCATTGCAGGGTGGCGGTCGTGCGCGAGCACCTGACCGTCCTCGGTCCGCAGGCCGCTCGTCATCGGCAGTGGTGAGCCGAGGAGCGTGCGTCCGGGAGGAAGGCCGTGCAGCGCGTCGGCGGAGTCGTTCGTGAGCACCACCGTGCCGTCGGCGTCGAGGCACATGATCCCGTCGTCCAGATTGGCGATGAGCTCGGCGGCGTCCACTTCGACTTCGACGTCCGCCGGCGGACGGTCGGCGGGCTCCGGCGGCGGCATGCCGGCAGCGGCCGCGGCCGGCGGTGCGGCGATCTCGGGCGCCGGCGCGGCGGGGGGATCTCCCCCAGGGCCACCCTGGGGGAGCAGGCGGGCGAGATCCGAGGCGAGCTCCTCGAGCCGTGCCCGCTGGTACGGATCGGGCTCGGGCAACCAGGTGTCGACCACACCTAGAAGGCCGAGCTGACGCTCCCCGGAGCAGACGGGGACGACTGCGCAGGCGAGCGACCGGTCGGCGGAGGCCGCCTCTGTCGAGACCTCCGCGTTCCAGAACAGCTCCCGGCCGTGGGCGGCGGGATGGGAGAGACAATTGCGCGCGAGCGCCTCGACCCGCCGCCAACCGTCGTCCGGCGGCATCGAGTCGGAGAGCACGCGATGGACGAACCCTGTCACCGTCACGACGAACGCGCCCACTCCGAGACACAGATCGAGTGCGGTACGCAGCGTTTCGTCGATGGAACCGCTCCCGAGCGACGCACGGGTCACCTCGATGTCCGCCACGCTGCAACGGTAGTGCACTGCCTGTGGAGCACAGAGGATCCGGGTCTCCGCGCGTACGCGCATTTGCGGTGCCCGTGGGGCCTTGCGCGCCGGCGCGGGGCGGGCATCACCTGTGCCCCTGGGGTCAGGTGCCATAGAATCGTGCGCGCAGCGCAGCGCGACAAGGCCGGCGACCACAATTCGCGGTCAGCGGCATGAACGGGGTGGACGGTCGACGGGTCCCCCCGGTTGTCTCGTCCGCGGACCCGGCTGTCACGGCGCGGCGCTTTTGACCGAAGGGGAGGGGAATGGTCGACTTGCCAACCACCGTCGAGAAGGACCTGGCGTCGGCCGCGGAGATCCTCGCCCGTTCCGAGGGCCTCTCCTGGGCCTACGACGTGCTCGGCGAGTTCGCGACTCGTCACGCGCTCACCGACGCCTGGCTCGTGCTCCACCCGGCTGACGCATCGCCGCAGGTGTTCTCTCTCGGGGCCGGGGCGTTGCCTCTGGACACGATCCGGATGCTCGCGCAACGCCCCGCGGGTCTCTACGGCGCCCCCCACCACATCGACGCCGCGACGAACCGCGTCCTCGGCGCAATGTGCACCGCGGCGTTCCGCGCGGCGTCCGCGTCGCGCGGCGTGGCGGTCGACCGTGCCTCGGGGCTTTCGAGCAGCGCGGTGCTCAACGCCGCGATCACCCGGGCGACGGCGTGCGGCGCGCGCTACGGCTGGTCCGCCACCCTCGTCCTCCTCACGACCGGCGGGGACACCCCCGCGCAGGAGCGATGGCTCGCGCTCGCCGCCGCGCTCCGTCAGGCCCTGCGCACCGGTGACGAAGCCGGCGTCGCACAGCCCGGAGTCGCGGCCGCGATCCTCGGGAACGCCGGCCCCGACGCGGTCCGGCCCTTCGTCGCCCGGGTCCGGGCGGCGCTGAGCGCGAGCGGGTGGGACGACATCGACCTGCACGCAGCGACCGCGAGGACCCCGGAGGAGACCGTCGACCCCTCCGAGCTCAAGCGGTTGGCCGTGGAACGGCTGGTCGACGGGGGCGGCGCGCAACAGCGGGCCGGTGACGACGGAAAGGCTCCTCTCGGCGCCGGCGCGACGGCGGCCTTCGGCGACGACGCGCCGGCGCTCGAGCTCGAGCTCCGGCTGGTTCCCGGGGTGACGTACGTCTCGGTCGGGACACCGGTGGTCGTCGTCACGAGCTCGGCATCCGAACAGCTCCACGACGAGCTGCTCCGGACGGTGCGGTCCCGCCGTCCGCACGCCTCCCTACGACTCCTGGGCCTCGCGGACGGCGTCCACGGCCCGGAGTGGTCGGCGCAGGGCCCCGAGTGGTCGGCGCAGGGCCCAGGGCACCCCTCCCACTCCGGGCATCCGTATGCGCCCCCGGGGGCCGTCGCGTATCCGGATCCGAACGGGAACGGGCTACAGCGCCACCCGGACCCCCCGCCTGCGGAGACCGTGAGACCGGGCGCGCAGCGTGCGGCTTCCGAGGAGCGCGCGCCGCGGGCCATCTCGGCGACCGCCCCCCGCGGCTCGGCCGAGGCGGCGCGGGAGGACGGCGCCCGCGTGTCACTGCTCAGCTCGGGCTTCGATCCAGCGAGCGGCACGAGCGAGGTCTCCCTCTCCCTGGGCGCCGCTCGCGGGATCGGCCGCGCCTCGGCCGGCCCGCTCGCCGGTGGCGCCCAAGCGACCCTCGACGCCCTCAGCGCCCTCCGCGTGGACGTGCCCTTCTACCTCGTCTCTGCGGAACGGGCGCACGGTGTACCCGGAGAGCCGGTCGTCGTGGTGCTCGCGCCGAAGCGGGGTGGCGCCGAGGACATGGACGGTGGCGGGGTCGAACGCCTCGGCGTCGCGACCGGGTCGGACGACGTCGAAGCGGCCAGCCGGGCGACGCTCGGCGCGCTCAACCGTCACCTGGCAAGGAGCCGCACTACGTCATGACGACGTTCCGCTACGGCGCGTCGTTCTTCGACCGCGCGAGCGGGCTGCGCTTCGAGGCGCACCACCCGCTGAGCCGTCCGGACCGCTGGCGGGCGTACCTCAAGGGAGCCGCCCGTGAGTACGCCCGCTACGGCATCGGCTCCCTGGTCGACGACCGCGCGCTCGAGCGCGGGGAGGGCGTGTCGCTCTTCTTCGTCGGCGTCGACGCAGCGGACCGCGTCGTCGCGGGCTTGCGCTGCCACGGACCGCTCGACGACGCCGCGGCGGCCAAGGCCCTCGCAGAGATGGCCTCCTCCCCCGAGTGGGAGGAGCACCGCGCGACCGTCGAGCAGGTCGCGCCGTACGGCGTGATCGAGATGAAGGGCGCATGGCGCGAGATGAGCGGAGACGGGAGCCCGCTCGTCGGCGCGGCAATGGTCCGTTGCTGTGCGCACGCCATCGAATGGCTCGGCGCCGAAGTCCTTCTCGCCGCGGTCGCGGACCGGATGGAGCCGATCATGTCGAGCGTCGGCAGCGTGATGATCGGCAAGGAGTCGGCGCCGTATCCCTCGGAGCAGTACCGCACGATCCTCACCGGGATGCGGCGTCCCCGCTACCGCGCGATGCTGGACGAGGTCCACGGCCGTCTCGTGCGAGAGGATGCGGAGCAGCTGAGCCGGCCGCCCGATCCGCTCGTCACAACCGGCTGGCGCCCCATCGTCCTCGACGTCCGGCACCGGGCCGAGCGCCAGATCCTGACCAACTTGCGAGCCGATCCGGCCATCGACGTGGTCGACGTGGCCGAGCGACAGCGCCAGGAGCTCGCGCGGCTGCTCCCCCCGCGCGCAACGGAGGTGCTGGAGGAGCCCTCGATGTACGTCTACCTTCCGTGGCGCCGTTCGGTCGTCCACATGCTCGGCCCGCGCGCGTACGCGACCGTGCGGCTCGACAGGAACCGCCACCGCATCACGAGCGAGGAACAGGAGCGTCTGGCGCGCCAGCGCGTCGGAGTCGTCGGGCTGAGCGCGGGCCACGCCGTGGCGGTGACGATCGCGCTCGAAGGGCTCTGCGGCGAGCTCCGAGTCGCGGACTTCGACGACGTGGAAGCGTCCAACATGAACCGGCTCCCGTCGTCGATCCTCGACATCGGCACCAACAAGGCGGTGGTCGCGGCGCGGCGCGTCGCCGAGATCGACCCCTACCTCCCGGTGGAGGCGTTCTGCGACGGCATCAGCGCCTCCAACGTGGACGAGTTCATCGCCGGTCTCGACGTGGTGGCCGAAGAGTGCGACGACCTCTCGGTGAAGCTCCTCGTCCGCGAGGCCGCGCGGCGCCAGCGGGTCACCGTCGTAATGGAGACCAACGACCGCGGCCTGCTCGACGTCGAACGGTTCGACCTCGAACCGGATCGTCCTCCCTTCCACGGGCTCGTCGGCGACATCCGCGCCGACGGCCTCGAGTCGCTGACGGACGCCGAGAAGGTGCCCTACGTCCTCGCCATCGTGGACGCTCCGCACGGCTCGGCGCGCGGCGCCGCGTCGCTCGCGGAGATCGGCCGGACCATCTCCAGCTGGCCGCAGCTGGGCTCCGAGGTGGCGCTGGGCGGGGCGACGGTCGCAGCCGTCGTGCGACGCCTCGGACTCGGCGAGCACCTCCCTTCGGGCAGGACCAGGGTCGACCTGGAGACGCTCATCTCATCGCTCGAGAGCCCGTCGTCGGCCTCGTCCAACGCAGCGAACGTGGCCGACGGTGCAGCCGTTGGGGCCGGGGCGGCCTCTCCGGCGCCACCCACCTCGCCGCCTGTCGACTGGGCGCAGGCGATCGCCTACGCGGCGACGCTCGCCCCCTCGGGCGGCAACTGCCAGCCGTGGCGCTTCGAGCTCACCGGCAAGGAGCTGGCCGTCGCGTTCGACCGCTCGAGGAGCCGCTCGGCCATGGACGTGCGAGCGCGGGCGAGCCACGTCGCCCTCGGCGCCGCGCTCTTCAACGCCCGGGTCGCGGCATCCGCGGCCGGCAGGTGCGGCGGCTACGAGCTCTTCCCGGACGGCCCGAGCTCGGACGTCGTCGCGTCGCTCGCATTTGGCTCCGGGGGCGATCCGGCGTTGGCGGAGCTGCGGGAAGCCATGCTCGAACGCTGCTCGAACCGTCGCCACGGCGACCGGGCGCCCCTCGACCTTCTCGTCGTGCACAACCTCTCGCGCGCGGCGAGCTGCGAGAACGCGCGGCTCCACCTCGTCACCGACGACGAACGGCTCGCGGAGTGCGCGTCGATCTTCGCTGCCGCAGAGCGGATCCGGTTCCTCCACCCACAGCTGCGCGAGGACGCCCTGCGAGAGCTCAGGTGGCCCGGGGACGACGTCCGCAGCGGGATCGACATCGCGACCCTGGAGCTCTCGGACCTCGAGACCGCGTCGCTCCAGCTGATTCGGCGCGGCGACGCCATGGACCTCCTCGGGCGCTGGGACGCGGGTGGCGGCCTCGGGAGCCACCTCGAGCGGTCGATCGCCTCGAGCTCGGCCCTCGCAGTCGTCACGGTGGAGAGCGCCACGCCCGCCTCCTACCTCGCCGGCGGGATGGCGCTCGAGCGGGTCTGGATCGAGGCGCAACGCGCCGGGCTCGCGGTGCAGGCGATGGCGCCCGCCTTCCTGTTCGCCGTCCAGGAGTCGGACTTCGACACCTTGGGCGGCGCCCGCTGGGCGGGAGACCTCCGGGCGCTCTCCGAGCGGTTCCGCCGCATGCTCGATCTCGGGAGCCGAACAGTCGCCATCCTCCCCCTCAGGCTCGGCCACGCCATGCCGCCCCGGGTTCGCAGCGCCCGGCTCCCGCTGGACACGGTCCTCAGGCGGCGTGCGATCTAGGCGCGACCGCCTCTGAGCAGCTATTATTCCTCCACTGTCGGAGGGATGGGGATGGTGACGGACGCAGACCCCGCCGTTGGGGACGATCGTGTCGGCGGCGACAACCTCGGCGACATCCTCGCCGGCGCGCTCAGGCTGCTGAGCGGGGCGATCGCGGTCGAGTACATCCCGGCCTCTTCCACGAGCTCTCCTGTCGTCTGGGCCGATCTCGACCACGCCGAGACAAGCGCGGCCCTCCACGGCGCCGTCGCCGAGAGGCTCGCCTGCGACGGCCCTTGGGGCACCATGACCGCCGGGGGCCTCCCGGCGTGGATCGAGCCGACCGAGCGTCTCGAGCGGCCGAGCTCGCCCGGAGACCCGGCGGGGACCGACCCGTGCGAGGCCGAACCCGGGCACGACGAGGAGGACCGGGCCACCCGGGGCGCGTTCGCGGTCGCGTTCAGGGAGCGGGGGCCACTCGCCCGCGACGAAATCGAGACCGTCCGGCTGTTCGCCCGGCTGGCGAGCGCCATCACCTCCCCGGTCCCTTCGACACACGCGACCGCCCGACAACGACGTGTGGACCAGCTCGTCACCACGATCAGCGAACGGCTCATGTCCACGACCGGCCCGACGCTGCGGCCTGCGCTCGAATGGGCCGTCGAGGCGCTATGCGAATTCCTGGGGGCGGACGTCGCGTTCCTGCGCCGGAACGACCACGCGCACCAGATGAGCGTCCTCCTGGCGTACTACCCCCCGCGGGGCATCCCGCTCGAAGACGATCCTCTCGGGCTCGTGCCCTTCGAGGCCGACCCGATCTTCTCTGCCACGAAGAACATGCAGGTCCCGCTCATCGTCCGCACCGCGGCCGAAGCCGACGACCGGTACGTGCAGCGGGTGCGGGAAGCGGGAGGACCCGAAGAGTTCACCGGCGCAGGCGTCCCGCTCGTCCACGGCGACACGACGGTGGGGGTCCTCGGCTTCGTCTACTTCACCCCCTACACGTGGTCCGAACCGGAGATCAACGCCCTGCGGGCGGTGGCGGCGCTCCTCGTCCAGCTGCTCCACCGGGTGGAGGCCGAAGAGCGGCTGCGGCACAGCGCGCTCACCGACGACCTCACCGGCCTCCCGAACCGCAGGTCCCTCCTCGAAGAGGTCGAGAAACGTCAGCTGTCGGGGACCGGATCTCTCGCGCTTCTCTTCATCGACCTCGACCGGTTCAAGGTCATGAACGATCAGCTCGGCCACAGCGCCGGCGACAAGGTCCTCCGGGTCATCGCCGACCGGATCCGCACCTCGCTTCGGCCGACCGACTTCGCCGCGCGCCTCGGCGGGGACGAGTTCGTCGTCGTCCTCGACGGTGCCGACGGAGGGCTCGGAGCGGTCGCCGCGGCAAACCGGCTCCTCGACCTCATCGCGTTGCCGATCGAGCTGCGCGGTCAGCGTGTCGCGCACACCGGGAGCGTGGGTATCGCGATCAGCGAGAACGTGCAGGTCTCGGCCGAAGAGCTCCTCGGCCGTGCCGACATCGCCTTGTACGCGGCCAAGTCGCAAGGGCGCAACCGGGCGGTCGTCTTCGACCACGAGCTCGAAGAGAGCGTGGCGCAGCGCTCGACGATCGAGCTGCTCCTGCGCCGCGCGATGGACGAGGACGAGTTGCGCGTCGTCTACCAGCCGGAGTTCGACCTCGAGTCCGGCAAGCTCCTTGCCGTCGAGGCGCTGGTCCGCTGGTTCCGTGCGGGGGAGCTGGTCGAGGCAGCGAAGTTCGTGCCGATCGCCGAAGAGACCCACCTCATCACCGACATCGACCGTTGGGTCCTCGAAGAGGCCTGCAAGCAGCTCGCCGAGTGGCGCCGTGAGTATTCCGGTCTCGACCTCACGATGCGGGTGAACATGTCCCCTGCACAGCTCGGAGTGGCAGGCCTCGTTCGCTCGGTCTCCGACTGCCTGCGGAGGTCCGGGCTGCCCCCTGGCATGCTCTGCCTCGAGATCACCGAGCAGGCGGTCATCGCGGACGTCGACCAAGCCGTCCGGGTCCTCGAGGACATCCGCTCGATGGGCGTGCAGCTCGCGATCGACGACTTCGGCACGGGATTCAGCTCGATGAGCCAGCTGAAGTCCCTCCCGGTGGACGTCCTGAAGATCGACCGCGTCTTCGTCGACCGCATCGCCACGGATCCCACCGACCAGGCGATCGTCGACACCATCGTCAGGCTCGCCCGGGCCTTCGACCTCGACGTGATCGCAGAAGGCATCGAGCACATCGAGGACCTCGCGACGCTCGTGCGGCTGGGGTGCCGACGAGGACAGGGTTACCTCCTTGCGCACCCACTGCATCCCGCCGAACTGACCCCCTTCCTCACGTACCGCGGCATCGACCTCGAGGCGATCGCCCGCCCGAGCCACGCGGTTCACGCCGGGCGCTGAGCGCCACTCGCCGCCCTCAGAAGAGGCGGCTGGCGAGCGCCTTCCGGTACTCCGACGTCCTCGGGTCGTCGGGGCCGAGGGTCTCGAGCACGTCGAGGAACTCCTGGCGCGCGTCCTCGTCGTCGCGGACGCGTCCGAGGAGCTCGTCGAGCACCCGCGTGACGTCAGCCGCTGGCGGGACGCCCCTCGACGACAGCCGCGCCTCCGCCGCGACGCTACGTACTTCGGCGGTCTCGGGCACCCGGGCCAGCAGCTCGAGCGCTTCGTCGGGCTCCCCGCGGTCGACGAGAATCCGCGCGAGCGCCACCACCGCCGCCGGATGGTCACGCTCGAGGTCGAGCGCCTTGCGAAGCGAAGCCTCGTCTCCGGCCGCGGCGAGCTGATCGGCCTCGCTCGGAGCGGCAGGAGCGAGCCGGGCGACGAACTCTTCGACCTGCGCCTGTGGGACCGCGCCGATGAAGCCGTCGACGACCTGACCGTCGCGCAGCGCGAACACTGCCGGGATCGACTGGACGCCGAAGGACGCTGCCACTTCGGGGTTCTCGTCCACGTTCACCTTCGCGAGCTCCACCGCGCCCCGCGTCGCGGCGACGGACTGCTCGAGCATCGGGCCGAGCGTCTTGCACGGACCGCACCACGGCGCCCACAGGTCCACGACGACCGGGACCGACATGGAGCGGTCGAGAACCTCCGCTTGGAACGTGGCATCGGTGACATCCGCCATGGAAGCGACCCTACCGGCCGACGGCTCGGGCACGGCCCGCAAATAGCGTCCCCACGCAGGGTCCCAGGTAGCGTCGTTGGCGATGCCGGAGTGCGGGCACCCAGGCGAGGCGACGTCCGGCATCGACGAGGACCGGGTGACGGAATGGTTCCGCGCCCACGTCCCGTCGGTCGAGCCGCCACTGCGCTTCCTTCTCGTTGCGGGTGGGAGATCGAACCTCACCTACCGGGTGGAGGGTGCGGGCGGACCAGCCGTCGCCCTGCGTCGCCCGCCGGTGAGCCACGTGCTGCCGACCGCGCACGACATGGCGCGTGAGCATCGGATCCTCTCTGCTCTCGTCCCGACCGAAGTGCCGGTGCCCGCGCCCCTCGGCCTTTGCGAAGACGCGGACGTCAACGGTGCCCCCTTCTACGTCATGACCTTCGTCGACGGACTGATCCTGCGCGACGCCGAGAGCGGCGCCCAGCTCCTTTCGGATGAAGGATCCCGGCGACGCGCCGGCATCGATCTCGTCGACACCCTCGCCAAGCTCCACGCGCTCGACCCCGCCGAGGCCGGCCTCGGCGACCTCGCGAAGCGCGACGGCTACGTCGAACGTCAGCTCCGTCGCTGGAGCGCGCAGTTCGAGCAGTCCGCCATGGCCGGGGTCGCAGCGCCCGGCCTCGTCGAGCGCGTCGGCGAAGTGCTGGCCGAGCGGGTGCCCCCGCAACGCCGGACGTCGATCGTGCACGGGGACTTCCGCATCGACAACGCGGTGCTCCGGGGGGACGGCACGGTCGCGGCGGTGCTCGACTGGGAGCTCTGCACGCTCGGGGACCCGATGGCCGACCTCGGCACCTTCCTCGACTATTGGGGCGTCCCGGCCGACGGAGAGCCCGTGCTCGGCCGGGTGCCGGCGAGCGCCCTGGACGGCTTCCCCTCGGCCGAGCAGCTGCGGGACCGCTATTCGACCGTCTCGGGCGTCGACGTCTCGGGTGTCGCGTACTTCATGGCGTTCGGATACTGGCGGCTCGCCTGCATCCTCCAGGGCGTCTACGCCCGGTACGTCGCGGGTGCGGGGGCTGGCGACCCCGACAGCGTGGAGCACTACCCGGCGACCGTGGCTCGGCTGGCCGAGCTCGCTGCCACTACCCTCGGGGCATCGTGAGCGAGCTCTTCGAGGTGCACACCTCGCCGGTCCTGAACGCGCCTGTCCTCGTCGTGGCGATGGAAGGCTGGGTCGACGCCGGGCTCGGTGCAGCCAACGCCGTGGCGTCGCTCACCGAGCAACCCCCGGCGACCGATCTCGTGACCTTCGACGGGGACCACTTCTTGGACCTGCGCGCCCGCCGCCCCATGGTCCGCATCGTCGACGGCATCACGACCGAGCTCGAGTGGCCCCGGACCCAGTTGCGACTCGGCCGTGACCAGGCCGGGGCAGACATGCTCTTCCTCGTCGGCCCCGAGCCCGACTATCACTGGCACGACTTCGTCGACGCCGTTGTCCAGCTCGCGCTCCGCCACGGCATCCGGCTCGTGGTCGGTCTCGGCGCCTTCCCCGCCGCCGCCCCCCACACCCGCCCCGTCCGGCTCGCAGCGACGGCGCCGTCGAGCTCCGCGGCCCTCGTCGAACAGGTCGGGGTCGTCCAAGGAGAGCTCGAGGTGCCCGCCGGCGTCCTGTCGGCTCTCGAGATCGCACTCGGCGAGGCGCACATCCCGACGGTGAGTCTCTGGGCACGCGTCCCGCACTACGTCTCGGCGATGCCGTTCCCGATGGCGAGCGCGGCCCTCGTCGACGGGCTCGCAGCCGTCTCGGGGCTCCAGCTCGACTCGTCGCTCCTTCGCGCCGCCGGCGACCGCGCCCGCGGCCAGGTGGACGAGATGATCGCGGGCAACCCGGAGCACCTCGCAATGGTGGCGAAGCTCGAGGAGGTCATCGACAGCTCGGAGGGCAACGCGCTCGGCCTGGACGAGGTCCCTTCCGCCGACGAGCTGGCGGCGGAGCTCGAGCGCTTCCTGCGTGGCGAGGAACATTGACACAGAGCCCGGCGGCGCACGGCTGGCGCACGGGACGGAAGGAAAAGACGTGAAGATCGACGGCGCCATCGGCTTCGACCCCTCGGGGATCGCGGCCTCCGCCCGGCGCTTGGAGGAGGCCGGCTACGACGGGGCCTGGGCCGCCGAGGCCGGCCGCGACCCGTTCCTCCCCCTCGCCGTCGCGGCGGAGGCGACCGAGCGCCTCGAGCTCGCCACCGGGATCGCGGTGGCCTTCGCGCGCAGCCCGATGACGCTCGCCATGTCGGCGAACGACCTGCATCAGCTCTCGAAGGGGCGCTTCATCCTGGGGCTCGGCTCACAGATCAAGCCGCACATCACCAAGCGCTACTCCATGCCCTGGTCGCACCCCGCCCCCCGCATGCGAGAGCTCATCCTCGGGATCCGGGCGATCTGGAAGGCGTGGGAGACGAGCGAGCCGCTCGACTTCCGGGGCGAGTACTACACCCACACGCTCATGACGCCGTTCTTCGACCCCGGGCCGAACCCCTACGGCAACCCGAAGATCATGCTCGCCGCCGTCGGGACGCACATGGCGGAGGTGGCCGGCGAGGCGGCCGACGGCCTCCTCGTCCATCCGTTCACCACCGCCAAGTACTTCACCGAGGTGAGCCTCCCCGCCCTCCTCGCCGGCGCCGCGACCGCGAAAAAGACGCGCGACGACCTCACGGTCGCGCTGCCCGGCTTCGTCGTCACTGGGTCGGACGAGTCTGCGATGGTGGCGAGCGCCAAGGCGGCGAAGGCGCAGCTCGCCTTCTACGGCTCCACCCCCGCCTACCGCCCGGTCCTCGAGCTGCACGGCTGGGGGGACCTCCAGACCGAGCTCCACGCGCACTCGAAGCGCGGCGAATGGGACACCATGGGGTCGCTCATCGACGACGAGGTTCTCGGCGCGTTCGCGGTCGTGGCGCCGGCGGACCAGGTCACCGAGGCGGTCCTCGAGCGCTGGGCGGGGCTCGTCGACCGTTTCAGCTTCTACGCAGCGCTGCCTGCTCCCGACATGACGTCGGTGATCGCCGGGTTCAAGCGGTCGTCGTGACGACGTTCACGAGGCGCGGCGCGCGCACGACGACGCGCGCCGGCTCGGCACCACCGAGGGTTTCGGCGACCCGTGGAGAACCGAGCGCCATCGCCCGGGCGTCCTCCTCGCCGATACGGGCCGAGACCTCGAGGCGGTCCCGCACCTTGCCGTTCACCTGCACGACCATCGTCACCGTCTCTTCCGCGACGAGCGCGGGGTCGAAGACGGGCCACGACCGGGCGTGCAGACGGTCGCCGTGGCGCCGCTCCCACAGCTCGGCGGTGACGTGGGGGGCCATCGGGGCGAGGAGGTGCAAGAGGGCGTCGACGGCCTCGTCGAAGACGTCGGCGTGGGGGTCCTCGCGCGCGTAGCGCTGGAGCAGGTTGACCTGCTCCATGCAGCGCGCCACTGCCGTGTTGTAGGACCAGCGTTCGATGTCGGAGGTCACCTGCTGGATCGCCCGGTGCGTCGCGCGGCGCACCTTGACGTCGGCGGCCGACAGCTCGCCCGTCCGGCGCGCAGGTGCGGCGCCGTCCGTCTGGCCCTCCGCGAGGCGCCAGAGCCGGTCGAGGAACCGGCCACAGCCGTCGATCACCTCGTCGGTCTGGTCCGTCCAGTCGAAGTCGTCGGTCGGTGGGCCGACGAACAGGTGGAAGAGGCGCAACGCGTCCGCCCCGACGCTCTCGTAGTAGCGGGCTGGCGCGATGAGGTTGCCCTTGGACTTGGACATCTTCGAGCCGTCCATCCGGATCATGCCCTGGGTGAAGAGGCGTCTGAACGGCTCGCGGGGGAGGGCGCGGGGCGCGACCCCGACGTCGACGAGGGCGCGCGTGAAGAACCGCGCGTACATGAGGTGGAGGATGGCGTGCTCGATGCCACCGATGTACTGGTCGACGGGCATCCAGCGGGCGACCGCCGCTGCGCCGAACGGCGCCTGCGCGTCGAACGGGTCGCAGAACCGGAGGAAGTACCAGCTCGAGTCGACGAAGGTGTCCATCGTGTCGGATTCGCGCTCGGCCGGCTCTCCGCCGATGGGGCAGACCGTGCGCTTGAACCCTTCGTGGAGCGCGAGCGGCGACTGCCCGGTCGGCAGGAACTCCACGTCGTCGGGAGCGAGCACCGGCAGCTCCTCCTCTGGGACCGGGACCGCACCGTGCACCGGGCAGTGGACGACCGGGATGGGGCACCCCCAGAACCGCTGGCGCGAGACGAGCCAGTCCCGCAGCCGGTAGTTGACCTTGCGCCGGCCGCGGCCCTCCCGCTCGAGGAACCGGATCGCTTCTTCCTTCGCCTCGGCGACGCCGAGCCCGTCGAGGAAGCCGCTGTTCACCTTCACGCCCTCACCCGAGTAGGCCTCGCCCCCCTCCTCGTCCCAGCCCTCCGGCGGCTCGACCGTGCGGACGATGGGGAGGCCGTGGAGCTTTGCGAAGGCCCAGTCGCGCTGGTCCTCGGCCGGCACCGCCATGATGGCGCCCGTGCCGTAGCCCATGAGGACGTAGTCGGCGACGTAGAGCGGGACCTCCTCGCCGTTGAAGGGGTTGACCACGTAGCTGCCGGTGAAAGCCCCGCGCTTTTCGAGCGCCGGTCCTCCTTCGGCGGTCGCCGTCCGCTCGATCTCGGTCTCCGACGCCACCCGGGCGCGCAGCTCCTCGACCGCGGCCCGGTGCTCGGCCGTGGTGAGCTGGTCGACGAGCGGGTGCTCGGGGGCCATCACGGCGTAGGTCATCCCGAACGTCGTGTCGGGACGGGTCGTGAAGACCGTGAGCGCGAGACCCGGGCGGCCGACCACCTCGAGGTCGAGCTCGGCGCCCTCCGACCGGCCGATCCAGTTGCGCTGCATGACCTTGACCCGCTCGGGCCACTCGAGCTCGTCGAGCGCCTCGAGGAGCTCGTCGGCGTAGGCGGTGATCTTGAAGAACCACTGCTCGAGGTCGCGCAACTCGACGGGGTCGCCCGACCGCTCGCAGGTGCCGTCCGCGAGCACCTGCTCGTTGGCGAGCACCGTCTGGCAGCCGGGGCACCAGTTCACCGGCGCGTTCGCGCGGTAGGCGAGTCCTGCCTTCAAGAGCCTGAGGAAGATGAGCTGGTTCCAGTGGATGTAGCTCGGGTCGTGGCTTCGGACCTCGCGCCGCCAGTCGTAGACGGCGCCGAGCCGGACGAGCGACTCCTTCAGCTCGGCGATGCGGGCGTCGGTGAACGTCCGCGGGTGGGAGCCGGTGCGGATCGCCGCGTTCTCCGCGGGGAGACCGAAGGAGTCGAAACCGAGCGGCGAAAGAACCGCCTTTCCCTGCATCGTCTGGTACCGCACCACGAGATCGCCGAAGGTGTAGTTGCGCACGTGGCCCTGGTGGGCGGGACCCGACGGGTAGGGGTACATGCAGAGCGCGTAGAAGGACGGGCGCGGGTCGTCGTTGTCGACCTCGTAGGTCCCCTCGTCACGCCAGCGTGACTGCCACTTCTGCTCGACCGCCTGGACGTCGTAGGCCCTCGCCATATGGGCGGCGATGCTACCTGTGGGCCACTGGGGTTCCTCCCAGCGGCGAGCCACGAGCACCGCCGAAGCGACGCTTGGTGGCTGATAACCTTGCGTGCCGCACCCCGGGGGCGTAGCTCAGTTGGTAGAGCGCTTGACTGGCAGTCAAGAGGTTCGTGGGTTCAAGTCCCATCGCCTCCACGTCGAGGTCTTCACGTTTCGGCGTGGACCCACTTCACGTTTCGAGCTGTCGTCATCCTGCCAGGGGGCTGTGACGCGCTCGGAAGTCCGGTAGATCGTGTCGTCGCGCCGGTGAGGCTGCGAACAAGTACGCCTTGGCCCGGCTGCGCGTCGGCGGCCCGGCGGCTGCGGTCAGTTCCTTGGCGAAGGCGGCCGCAGCCCGAGACACCGTGCGGGGGCTGAACCCCTCGATCGTGGCGGCCACCTCCAGCGAGAGCACCCCGTATATATACTGTGTGCCACCCCATCCGATGGGGGATGCTCGTGGGAAGGTGAAGCGTGCCGGTCAGCCCGAGGCAGCGAAAAGAGCAGGCTCGTATCGCCGCGGCCCTCGGGCAGATGGGCTTCGTCCTCCCCGGCAGCCTCACCGAGCGGTACTTCTCGTGCACCCACGCCGGCTGCCACTGTCACGCCGACCCCCCGGCCCTCCACGGCCCCTACGTCCAGTGGAGCCGAAAGGTCGCGGGAAAGACCACGAGCCGCACGCTCAGCCCCGAACAGGTCGCCGACTACCAAGAGTGGTTCGACAACGAGCGGCGCCTGCGTGCACTCGTGCACGAGCTCGAGGACCTAAGCCTGTCGGTCGTCGAGGCCGATCCCCGTACTCCCCGGCGGCGCTGACTGAGCCTCCGGTGTGGGTACGGGGCGCTTATCCCGTGGGTGACCCCTGGATCAGGTGTTGAACGACCAGCTCAGCCCCAACCGTGAAGATCTCACGTTGCACATGTGGCCATAAGTCGCTACAGACACCCTGTCTACGGGCGGCTCGACGCCGTCGGACCTTGCTAGCAGTTCTCCGGGTTAGCCGTGCGGGACGTGCTCAGGCCAATGTTCTGCGCGCGTTCTTGGCTCGAGCCGCGCCGATGGCCGTCTTCACGTCCTTCTGCTCCTCTGGGGGCGGTAGGACGGCCTTGAGGCCGAGCCCCTCGATCCAGAGCTCTCTGGCCCAACCCGTGTTGTGGTACAGGTGCTCGTCTTCTTGCTCTTCGACTTCCTTGTACGCGGCGCGCAGTGCTTCGGCGGACTCTCCGCTGAGGTGGTCGGCGAGCTCTCCTGCGAGCTCCCAGTTCAAGTGGTCCTTGGTCTCGGCGAGCACGACGCATTCGGCGGCCACGACCTGCGCCTCCTCGGGGTCCCCCCCGGCACGTGCCATCTCGATCGCCTTCACGAGGGCTTCACCGGTGTGCCGCACGACCTTGCGGCCGGGCGTCTCGGCGGCGGGGTCCAATCCGATTGCCTCGAGCACTCCCTGCACCAGCTCGACGTGGCGCGTCGTCTGCTCGTGGTAGTGCTGCCACTCCTTGGCGAGATCCTCGTTGCGAGCGCAGCGCAGCGCGGACTCGTAGACCTGCACACCGCCCAACTCCGTCTCGAGCATCTGGTACAAGAGCTCGTGGAGCTTCTTTTCTGAAATCGGCACTGTGTATCGCCTTCCTTCCGTGGTGGCCTTGACTGTGACCACTACCCCGCCGCCCCGGAGGTCACACCGTGCACCGCGTCAGCTCACCACCTTCCTCGTGACGCGCCGTTCGGGAATCGGACGCACCATCCAGCCGCTCACCCGCTCGATGTCGTGGTGGTGGTGGTCGACGAAGGTGTGGTGGTGGTGGTCGAAGAAGGTGTGGTGGTGGTGGTGGTGGTGGTGGTCGAAGAAGGTGTCGTCGTCGATGTGGCGGTGTTCCCCGTCGACGACCCGCCCGCGCTTGTTGTGGCAGAACCCGTCCCCGATGTCGTCGCCGATGTGGTCGTCGCGGGCGACGTGACGAGGCCGCTCGCATTCAGTTCGGCATTGACCTCGCGGCTGACCGTGGCGACAAGGGCGGCCACAGCCGCCGTCGTGCCGTGCGTGCCCAGTTTCGACAAGAGCTTGAGCTGTGAGAGGGTCGCCTCGAGCTCGCGTTCGAGGGTGGCCGTCGGCTGCTTGTCGAGGGTGACGACCAGCTGATCGGCGATGGCCGTCGTCGCGCACGCCGGACAGCGGTCATTGGCGGCGACAGCGGCGTTCGTCGGCGCGACGACCTTGCTCGTTCCGACGACGAGTACCACCTGGAAGGAGACTGCGACCGTCGTACAGCCCTGGCAGTCGGCAAGCGCGAACGCGCCGTTGCTCGCGGTCACGGGACGCCCACCGCGGACGGTCAAGACGGCGTAAGCCACGTTGTAGGTGACCTTGTGGCCTTGAATGCCGAACGCAACGGCTTGCGTTCCACCGGGTCCGGGCTTGGTCGGCAGCACGAACCGGAATGCAGAGGCGAAGCGGCTTGCTGTCGAACCGTCGCTCAAGAGCATCGTGGGGGGCTGCCCTCGGGAGCCCGGGACGACGAAAACCGTCGGGTCGCCCGGCTTCGCCCCGCCGACGGGGACCATCGCGGCCGCAAGATACGTCCCCGCGAGCGCAGGTCCGACCGGCTGGGGAGCGGTGGGCACTGGGCTGAACGCGCGCACGACCGAGCCGATGGTGCCGCGCTCGTTCGGACGGACCGGCTGGTACTGACCGGGCGGCCACCACGTCCAGGCGAGGCCGGCCGCTGCCGCCGCGGCGGCCACGACGGCCACGGCCTGCCGGGGACGGCGGCCACGACTCCAGCGCCGGGCGGACCCGTACGTCGAACGGACGAACTTCTGGGTGATGAGCACGCTCCCCCCGAGAGGCAGCACGAGCGCCAGCAGCTCGAGGAGGGTCGCAAGAATGCCGAGCACGTCGGCGTGGTCGAACTGCGCGGGAAGACCGTCGACGAGATGCCGGCCGCTGTCCCATGCGGTCGCGAGCAGCCGCGGGAGGAATACGACCGCACCGACGAGCAGGCTGAGGAGGAGCGGCACGATCACGAGCACCCACGCGGTGACGAGCACCCGGGACCACCCTTTGATCGGAGACGGCGGGCGGCGGCGACCGGGAGCGAGCCGACGAAGGATGGGCCCCATGTGCGCGTAGAGGTCCGGGACCCCGGTCGCATCCGAAAGGATGTGGTAGCCGTCCGCCCGTATGATCGGCGACAGCTGCTTCACCATCTGCAGGATCTGCAGGGCGACGAGGAGCAGCAGCGCGTCAAGGCGCACCACGAGCCAGACCGCCATGGTGCCGACGGCGACCGCGGCGTTGAAGTACAGCCCGGCGAGGTCGACCCGCAGCCTGCCCCGGCGATCCAACCGGTACGCCTCGGTCACGTCGGTGTAGAAGGCGGGCCAGACGAGGTAGAGACCGACGCCCATCCCTCGCGCTTCGACGCCCGCATAGCGGCACGCGGCGGCATGTCCGATTTCGTGGAAGCCGGCGGACAACACAGCCAGCGCGAACACCAGCAGGAGGAGAGCGGGCTGGTTGAAGGACTGCGCGATCGCCGATGCGACGCCATGCTGCACCAGCACGTACCAGAAGACCGCGCCGAACGCCACCACGACCGGCCACATCACCCAGGGTCGGAACATGAACGTGAAGGGAGCCGAAAGAATCCGCGTGATGCGCGGATCCGTGATGAGGAGCCTCCAGCGGAGAGCGAGCAAGGGGTTGCGCTTCGGCGGCGCCGCGGACTCGGTGCCGGCCAGCAGGCCTTGTGCCGACAGCTTCTCGAGCACCCGCCCGAGCTGCCCCTCCCCGAGGGGGCGCCCGAGCGCAGCCGACACCGCCGCCGCGAGCTCCCCATCCCCGCGGCGACCGTCCATGCACTCGAGCACCCGGTACATGAGCGGTCCGACTTGCAACACCTGACCGTCCGCTCGCCGGAGGAGGAACTTGCCGGCGCTGTAGCCGGTCCCCTTCAGGGGCCCGAGCAGCTCAAGTCCGGCCGCCCGCCCACGGACGGCGTGCGGCCGGAGGAGCTCCCCGGCGGCGGCGGGTCTTTCGGCGGTGGTCGTCACTGCGGCGAGCCCCCGGCCTCCCCGTCGACCGGTTACTGCTGTGTGACGGTCGCGTCCTGGACGGACGTGGCGTCGGCTGTCACGTGGTCCAGGCTCTGGGAGATGTCGACGCTCTGGGGAGCGAGCGCCTCGGCTGCGGCGCCGGGGGATGCCACGTTTGCGCCCACCGCCGCATCCACCGGCGCAGCCACGTTGGCATTGGCGGCGACAGCCCCGTCGATCGGTGCCGACAGGTCGGCGTTGGCGTTGATGTTCACGTTGGCGTCGAGGAGATTCCCCCCGTTGAGAAGCGAGTCGACGCCACCGCTCGTGGTCTCCCCACTCGATGTGCCGCCGGTCGCCGGCGACCCGGTGCCGGAACCCGACCCGCTGCTCTGGTCGACGCCCGCGTGCTGTGGCGCGGTCGCCTGCGCGTTGCCCGTGATGCTCTGGTCGATCGAGCCGTGCTGGTCGGCCTCACCGACCGCGACGGCGTCCGGGCTGAGAACGTTGGCGCTGGCGGCGGCTTCGATCGGCGCCGCAACGTTCAGGTCGGCAGCAACTGCGAGGTCGACCGGGGCCGCTAGATCCAGTCCAAGGTCGACGTTGGCGTTGACGTCCAGTAACGAGAGCACTTCTTTGTTGGGAAGCGCCGTCGCCTCCTCAGCATCGATCTCGTCGATCGAAACGGGCTCGGCCGCGCCGTCGACGCCGCTGTTCCGAACAAGTTCTCTCCCACGTTCGTGCATGAACTCTCTGATACCCGGTGTCGACGGCGGGAACCAATGGATGCGGCGGTCGTGCGCGCCCCGAGGTGACATGACGGTAGCTGCAATGGGGGCGATCACGAAGAGCCACCGCTTTGCGCGACCCGGTGTCACGCGACATGCAGTCTCGGCCTGCTCAGGTCCATTCCCACGTGCAACATGGTGTGGTCGGCCCCGCTTCATGGCATTCAGTCGGCAACCTGTGGCGCGCGCCCGGCGTCGGGGCGACGGGATGGACGGACCGGTGCGTCGATCTCCAACTCGAAGGAACCGCCCGGATCCTCGGAGAGTGACCGGCTCAGGTCCCTGCGAGGGATGGCTTACGCCGGTCACGGCCACTCCGCGATGAACCGGTAGCGGTCGCCGCGCACGGTCGACCGGCGGAGCTCGATCGGCCGATCCCCCGCCAGGGCCCTGCGCTCGACGAGGAACGCGGCAGTCCGCGCCGGCATCCGCAGCAGGGTGCGGTCCGCGGCCGGGGGCACGACCGGCGAGATCCGCTCGCTCCCCGACGACACCCGCAGGCCGCACGCGTCGCGCAGCGCGTCGTAGAGGGGTCCGTGCTCGAGGTCCGCGCGCAGGATGCCGCGGCCGGCGGTCCACGGGAGCCACGAACGCTCGAGGGAGATCGGCTCGTCGCCGGCGAACCGCAACCGCTCCAGGAAGACGGCGTCCTCGCCTCCGGGAAGGGAGAGAGCTTCAGCTACGTCGCCGGGCGCCGGTCTCCGCTCCGCCGAGAGGATCTCGTTGCGCTCGGCGAGGCCGTGGTGGCTGACGGTGAGCGCCAGGCTGTAGAGCGAACGGAGCGGCTGCTCGAGGACGGGCTCTGCGACGGTGCTCCCCCTCCCCCGGCGGCGCTCGATGCGTCCCTCTTGCTGCAACCGCCGCACGGCTTCGCGCACCGTCTGGCGGCTCACGCCGTACCCGGCCGCCAGGTCGTCGTCGGTCGGGAACCGTTCGCGGAACTCGCCGCGCGCCAACCTCGCCCGCAGGTCTGCGAGCACCTGCGCCCAGAGCGGGAGGGGGTTCGCCCGGTCGACGATGGTGGCCGGTGTCATCGGACTTCGGGCGCCCGCGACATCACCGGAGCGCGCCGCCCAGGAAGAAGGACCCGACCAGCGCGCTCAGCACGAAGAGCGTGACCAGGGTCATCGCCCGGTCGCGCTCGTAGACGAACGCGACCGTCGACACCGCTACTCGCAGGACCGGCGTGAGGATGAGGAGCAGCACGCCCAGGACGACGACCCCGCGCCCGTCACCCGCGCGGAGCGACGCGCCGAGCCCGGACATGGTGTGCGGGAACTCGGTGGAGCCCGACGTGAGCCGGTGATAGGAGTAGGAGCCGCTCAGGTGCCCGTAGCGGGGATGGTGGGCGAAGATGAGCGCGAGCCCCGCGGCGATCACCGCGACACTCAGCGTCACGCCGATCCGCAGCACGAGACTGATGGCGAGCTCCACCTTGCGGACCTTGGCGTCGTCGACCGTGCGGGTGGGCGGCGGGGATGAGGTCGGGTGCTCCGGCGGTTTCATCCCGTGACCCCGCGTTGGAGCATCTCTATGCAGATGACGGTGAGCACCACGACGAAGATCCAGCGGATCGTTGCGTTCTCCATCCGCCCGAGCACCCGCGAACCCACCAGCGAGCCGGCGAGCACGCCGATCGCGACGGGGGCGGCGATCACCGGGTCGATCTGCCCACGAGCGAAATAGACGCCGGCGCTGGCCGCGGCGGTCACCCCGATCATGAAGTTGCTCGTCGCCGAGGACACCTTCATCGGCAGGTGCATCGCGAGGTCCATCGCGGGCACCTTGAGCGCGCCCGAGCCGATGCCGAGGAGCGCGGAGACGAGCCCCGCGACGTACATGACGGCGAGACCAGGCTTGGTGCCGACCACCTTGTAGGAGATCTCCCGTCCCGCCGCCTGGTCGTAGTAGGAGCCGTGAAGCCGGAGGGCGTTGGCGATCCGGTCGTGCGACGCGCTGAGCGGCTCCGCGGCGTGCCTTCGGCGGAACGTGGCGAACGCGGAGTACGCGAGCACGACCCCGAAGACGACGAACAAGGCCCGCGCCGGCAGGACCGTCGTGAGGAAGGCCCCGGTGATCGCGCCCATGGTGGTCCCGATCTCTAGGAACATCCCGTTGCGGAGGTTCGTCATTCGGTCCCTCACGTACGCCGCAGCGGCGCCGGAGGACGTGGCGATCACCGACACGATCGACGCGCCGATCGCGAGCCGGATGTCCACGTGGTACAGGAGGGTGAGCACCGGGACGACCACGATCCCGCCGCCCAGGCCGACGAGGGAGCCGAGGACACCCGCAAGCACGGAGATCGCCCCGAGGGTGAGGACGAAGCCGAGCGGGGTCACCCTGCAATAGTACGTACTTTCGTACTATTGAGGGAACCTGCCCCGGCTACCCTCTCACCGGTGACGTCCGGCGGCGACCCTCTCGTCGAGCTCGCGCTCGTTGCTCCCACAGGGCCCGCCACCCTCGAAGAGTGGTTCGCGCCGCTCTCGGCTGCCGACAAGGCTGCGTGGCCGGAGGAACCAGGGTGGCTCTTCCACGAGCGGATCGCGCTCTTGCACCAGCCGGGTCTGCGGTCCCACGTGCTCGGGGTCGCGCGGGTCGGATCGGCGATCGCAGGCTGCTTCCAGGTGAGGATGCCGCTCAAGGAGAACCTCGACTCTGCCGACCTCGAGGTGTGGGTCGACCCCGTATGGCGACGACGCGGCGTCGGCCGGCTGCTCCTCTCGGTTGCAGAAGACGCCGCCCGCGCGCACGGCCGCACCTCTCTGAGCGGGACCAGCGAGGCACCCCTCGGCTCTCCCGAACGGCCGCGCCAGGAGCGGTTCGCCCGCGCGGCCGGGTACGAGCCCGCATTCGAAGAGGCGCGCCGAGCGCTCGACCTCCCTGTCGACGCCGGACGTCTCGACGCCCTCGACGAAGAAGCCTCCGAACTGTCGTCCGGCTACAGGCTGGTCGGATGGACTGGTCCCTGTCCGGCCGAGTGGGAGGCCGCCCGGCTCGAGTTTGCCCGGGCGATGTCGACGGACGCGCCGCACGGAGAGGTGGAGCTCGAGCCCGAGCAGTGGGACGTCGAGCGGCTCCGCCATTTCGAACAGGTCACCGAGGCGATGGACCGCGACACCCTGGCGACGGCCGCGGTCGCACCGACAGGGAGGCTCGCCGGGTTCACCGAGATCGGCATCCCCCGCCAGGCACGAAGTGTCGCCTACCAGTTCGACACGATCGTGCTCCACCCTCACCGGGGCCACCGGCTCGGGCTTCGCATGAAGGTGGCCAATGTGCGCAGGTTGCAGGAGCAGTCTCCGATGACGCGGCGTGTGGTGACCTCCAACGCGACCTCGAACGGCCCGATGGTCCGTGTCAACGAACGGCTGGGCTTCCACCTCGTCGGCACCGGGACCGTCTGGCAGAAGAGGATCGGCTAGAGCCGCGGCCCCCTCTTGCGACGGCGGTGGCGTCGGGGGGCCGAGCCTCAGCCGTGGTGGTTCTCGGCGTACCGCTCGAGCTCGTCCGAGAGCAGGACCAGGAAGACCCGGTCGGCATCGGTGAACTCCACGTCGCCTCGTACGACGGCACTGAAGATGGTCGCCTGGTCGTACAGGTCGCGCAGCTCCTCGCTCCCGCAGACCACGACAAAGGCTGCGGCCAACGGGTAGAAGTCGGCCCAGTCCTCGCGGGCGAGGCCGGGGGTCATCGATCCCTCCGACATCGCTACCGCGAAGCGCTGCAAGCGCCGCACGGTCTCGGACGACAGGTTCTGCTGGTCATCGGTGTAGGCGGCGAGCCCTTCACCGACGGCGTCAAGATGCGCTACGAGGTCCTCCGGCACGGACTCATCATTGTCACGCGACCGCCCCACGTGCACGTCCGCGACATTCAGGCCTCGCTCGGTCCCCCTCCCCTGGGAATCAGCACCGGGGGCGATGGGCGAAAGCGGCGCTCAGCGCCGGCCGTGCCCTCGGGACTCGACTCGGGCCGCATACCCCCGGGCGGCGTGGCGCTTGACCACCTTCTTGCCGCGCGAGACCCGGGCGCGGCGCTCGGCAGCGGCGCGCAGCTCGAGCTGACGGCGCCGCGCGCTCAGGACGACGGAGGGGAGGACCTGTGCGAGCGCCATCACGGCAAGCGCCGCCAGGATGTAGAGGACGGAGGCGAGCACCGGCACGCTCGTCTCGCCGATCGCAGGATCGGTGCCGACGGCAAGCAGATGCCGGTACTCGGCGGTCGCGAGTGCTCTCGCCGTGGTTGTGGCGGCGCTTCCCGTGGCGTCGACGTTGACCCCGGCAAGGACGCGCCCGACGCGAAAGACGATGACGGTCGCCCTCGGCGTGGTCTTGGTGATCTGCGCGCTCGAGCCGCTGAGGTAGTAGGCGCCCTTCGCACCGGGGATCTCCGGCACCTGGGTCTTTCCTCCGTAGCCGTAGCCGATCGATGTGAGCGCGGTCTGCGCGAGTGCAGTGGACCGCGCGCCTGCGAGCGCCCCGCGCGCCAGCGGCAGGTCGGGAAGGACGTCGAGGGAGAGCGATGCCGAAGAGACCGGTTTCGTCCCCTGCCACTGCACCGAGTACGAACCCGTCTCCCCCGGTGTCGCACCGGCCGCGCGCCGCACCGTCGCGATCGGGCTCTTCGCGGGAGCTGTGACGTGGGTGCGGGGTCGCGGGTGAAGCCCTTGCACCGGCGCGGTGCGCGCCAAGGGCGCGAGCTTGGCAGGGTTCGGCCGACGGACCGGGATCCAAAGGAGATAGCCGGCGATCGCGAGGCCTGCCAGCACGACGGCGACCGCGAGACGCAGCGCCGTCGGTCGTGGCACGGCCGGACGATACAACGGGTCGCAGGCCTGCGTCGGTCAGCCCAGCCGGTCGCCGGGCTCGGCGCCGGGATCCGGATCGACCAGCAGGACGGAGTCCCCGCGGAACGTCCCGAGCGTGAGCACCTCGGAGCGGAACGGACCGACCTGGCGCGGGGGGAAGTTCACCACCGCGAGCACCAGCCGTCCGTCGAGCTCGCGCTCGGAGTAGTTGGTGATCTGGGC
>DAIRCY010000022.1:17022-30339 GCA_036796435.1 Acidimicrobiales bacterium | reverse complement strand
CCTCGATCGCGGCGCCGATGTCGTTCGTGTGGATGTGGCAGTTCCACTCCCCGTCCCCGCCCACCACGACGATGGAGTCGCCGATGCCGGACCAGACGTCTTTGAACGCGTCGACCGCGTCGTCTGGAGCGTCGAGCAGGTACATGACCTCGTAGCGGAGGTCGGTGCCCTCGTCTGCTGTCCCCCCACCCGGGCCGACCCCGGGCAGCGAGCAGTCCTCGCGCGTCCCCTCAGCCGTGGCGAGTGGCCGCGGCCCGTCCGGGCATTCGTCCTGCACGGCGGGCAGAGGCCGCCCGTCGAGGACCGACAGGATCGAGTCGAACAAGAGCACGTAGCCCGCGCCGCCGGCGTCGACGACGCCCGCCCGGGCGAGGGGCTCGAGCATCGTCGGGGTCTTGGCGAGTGCCTCGCCGGCGGAGAGCCGTGCCTGCTCCACCACCTCGAGCAGCTCGGCCCCCGCCTCGACGCCGGCAGACGCGCCCTCGCCCGCCGCGCGCGCGACGGTGAGGATGGTCCCCTCCACGGGACGCACCACGGCCCTGCGGGCGAGGTCGCTCGCGGTGACGAACGCGTCCGCGACCTCCTCCGGCCCGGCCTCCTCACGTCCGCTGAACCGTTCCGCGAGCCCGCGGAGCAGCTGCGACAGGATCACCCCGGAGTTGCCGCGCGCCCCCATGAGGGACCCGTGGGCCATCGCACGGCAGACGTCCGCCATCGCCGCTGACCCGTTCGCCGACCCCGAGAGGGAGTCGAGCTCCTGGACCACGGCGTCGAGGGTCAGGGCCATGTTCGTGCCGGTGTCGCCGTCGGGCACCGGGTACACGTTCAGCCGGTTCAGCTGCTGCTGATGACTCCGGAGCGCGTCACGGTAGGCGACCATGGCCGCCTGTAGCTCCCGTGGCCCCAAGGCGGCCGCCAGCGTCATCGCTCGGTGATGCTAACCTTCGAGCCGTTCACGAGGACCTAAGCGGTCCGCCGCGCCCTCGCCCACGTCGGGTGCGACCGGAGCGGGAAGAGATCGGCCAGGAGGCAACGGCGATGGCATCGGTGTGCGAGCTCTGCGGCAAGAAGCCGTCGTTCGGCATGAGCTTGAGCCACTCCCACCGACGGACGAAGCGGCGCTGGAACCCGAACATCCAGCGGGTTCGCGCGATCGTCGACGGCGCCCCCCGCCGCCTTCACGTCTGCACCTCCTGCATCCGCGCGGGCCGCGTCCAGAAGCCGCCGCGGCGCAGCATTCCCGCTTGAACGCGGGGAACTCGCGCCATCGGGCGCCCGGCGAGGTGAGACCGGCGTGAGTCCGCAGCGGTGAGTCCTGCGCGCCACGCGCGGCACCGTCCGCCGCGCCCGGGTCCTCGGCTTCGCATGGCAACATCGCTGCCGATGGGCAGGGTTCTCGCGCTGGTCGTGATCATTCTTCTCGCCGTTGCCTATGTCGTGGTGCAGCTGGTGCGGCCGGTCCCCTCGGTGACCGCGGCCACCGCGTCGTCCGCGGTCCCGAGCACGATGCCCGGATCTCCGGGGTCCCTTTCCTGGCCGACCCAAGGAGAAGCAGCGGTCGGCGTCGAAGGCATCGGGTTGCTCGACACCGGCGGCAGGCAGAAACCAACCCCTCTCGCCAGCGTGACGAAGCTGATGACGGCGTACGTCGTGCTGCACGATCACCCGCTCGCTGCGACATCGCAAGGGGCGAACATCACGGTCTCACCGGGCGACGTGATCACATACCAGCGGGACAAGGCCGCCGGCGACTCCGTCGTCGCAGTCCAGGCAGGTGAACAGCTTTCCGAGCGCGAGGCCCTCGAAGCCCTCCTCATCCCCTCCGGCGACAACGTCGCCCAGCTCCTCGCGGTGTGGGACGCAGGGAGCGAGGCGGCCTTCGTCGCCAAGATGAACGAAGCAGCGAAGAAGCTCGGCCTGACCGACACCCACTACGCCGACCCGAGCGGGGTCGCGACAGGCACGACGAGCACGGCGGCATCGCAGGTGCGGCTCGCGATGGTCGACATGACGATGCCCGCGTTTCGAGCGATCGTGGACATGGCCCAAGTGACATTGCCCGTTGCCGGCTTGCAGTACAACGTGAACGCGCTCGTGGGCAAGCACGGGATCATCGGCGTGAAGACGGGCTTCACGACAAGCGCAGGCGGGTGCTTCGTCTTCGCGGCGCAAACGACGATCGCCGGCAAGCCCCAGACCGTCGTCGGTGCCGTCCTCCACCAGTTCGGCACGGCGGCACAGCCGAGCGCCCTCACAGAGGCGTTCGACGCGGCGCTGCCGCTCTTGGCGAGCGCACAGCACGCGCTCGCGCAGTCGACGGTCGTCCATGCAGGACAGGTGCTCGGTCACTTGGATGCACCGTGGGCGGGTGGCGTCGCGCTCGAGGCGACGCGCGGCGTCACGCTCACCGGGCTGCCGGGCCAGCACGTCACGACGACGGTCGTGCTGCCCGGGAAGGTCGACGCACCGGTCGCAAGGGGAGACCATCTCGGGACAGCGGTGATCGCGGTGGGCGATCAGCGGGTGAGCGTGCCGCTGGTCACCTCGGCTGCGCTGCCCGCGGCGTCCCTGGGCTGGAAGCTCACCGACGTCTGACGAGAGCTCGGCTGCTCAGCCGAGCTCGTGCTCGAACCCCGTTCGTTCGAGCGGTGCGCCACGCAGCGTCAGGACGCCCCGGTCGTCGCTGCACCGCCCGATCGCGACCGGCGCCCGGAGCCCGGCCTCGCCGAAGGCCTCGGTGAGCCGGCCGATGTCAGGCATGGCGATCAGCAGCTCGAAGTCCTCCCCGCCCCCGAGCGCTTCCGACTCGGTCGCGCCCTCCGCGACCGGCACGTCGTCGAGGACGGCGCCGACCCCCGACGCGCGCGAGAGCCGCTCGAGGTCGATGGCGAGGCCGTCCGACAGATCCATCATCGCCGTGGCCCCCGCGCGGCGCGCCACCACCCCTTCAGCGAGGCGGGCGCGCGGCCGAAGGTGCGCGTTGATCGCCGACGCGGGCGAACCGGCCCCGGCACGAAGGAGGCGCAGCCCGGCGGCGGAGGCCCCCAGCGGTCCCGTCACCACGAGCCGGTCCCCCGGCGACGCGCCCGACCGCAAGACAGGAGGCTCGTCGCCGTCGAGGACGCCGGTCGCGGACACCGCGACCACGACCCCGGGAGCCGTGGAGACGTCGCCGCCGACCACCGGGCAACCCCACTCGACCGCCGCCTCGGCGACGCCGGTCGCAAGGAGCTCGAGGTCCGTCCCGGGCGGGACGCAGAAGTCGACCACGGCGTGGGTGGGCCTCCCCCCGACCGCCCCGATGTCGCTCACGGTGGCCGTCAGCGCCTTCCAGCCCAGGTCTTGCAGGCCGGCGAGCGAGAGATCGGCGTGCACGCCTCCGACCACGGCGTCGGTCGCGAAGACGAGCCGGCCCCCGGGAGCGCTGACGACGGCCGCGTCGTCGCCGATCCAGACCTCGCCTGCGGGTGACGCCCCCGACGCCCTTTCGAAGATCTCGGCGATACGGCGAACGACTGCATCCTCGCCCGACCGGGTACGAACGGGGACACGTGTCGGCGATGCCACGAGCAATGCCTACCATCTAGTGTTGAAAGTCCCGCCAGGCCACCTGCGCCGGTGAGACCCCCCGGGCGACGGCTCGGGCCCGAGCGTCAGACTCGAGGCACGCGTCGTCGCACGCGGGACAAGGATCAAGGCAGACCATCCGGAGTTCATCGAAAGGGGACGAGGAGAAGACATGGCTGAGCGCCAGGACACGCGGCCCACCCGCAACCGCAAGCTGCTGGAGTGGGTGGACGAGGTGGCCTCCCTCACCGCTCCTGCCCGCGTGGAATGGTGCGACGGGACGGCGGAGGAGTACGACCGTCTCTGCGAGCTGCTCGTCGAGAACGGCACCTTCACCAAGCTCTCGGACGCCAAGCGCCCGCACAGCTACTGGGCGCACTCGGATCCCGGCGACGTGGCGCGCGTCGAGGACAGGACGTTCATCTGCTCCGAACGTGAGGAGGACGCGGGCCCGACCAACAACTGGCGAGATCCCAAGGAGATGCGCGAGACGCTGACGGGCCTCTTCCGCGGCTCCATGAAGGGCCGCACGATGTACGTCGTGCCGTTCTCCATGGGACCGCTGGGGTCGGATATCGCCCACATCGGTGTCGAGATCACGGACTCGCTGTACGTGGCGGTGTCCATGCGGATCATGACGAGGATGGGTTCGGCCGTGCTCGACGTGCTCGGTCCCGACGGCTACTTCGTCCCCTGCCTCCATTCCGTCGGGGCGCCACTCGAGCCGGGCGTTCAAGACGTGCCGTGGCCGTGCGACGCCGACAACAAGTACATCGTCCACTTCCCCGAGAGCCGCGAGATCTGGTCCTACGGCTCGGGATACGGCGGAAACGCGTTGCTCGGAAAGAAGTGCTTCGCGCTGCGGATCGCGTCGGTGATGGCCCGTGACGACGGCTGGCTGGCGGAGCACATGCTGATCCTCAAGCTCACGTCACCAGCGGGTGAGACGCGCTACGTGACCGGCGCCTTCCCCTCCGCGTGCGGCAAGACCAACCTTGCGATGCTGATCCCGACGCTGCCCGGCTGGAAGGTCGAGACGGTCGGCGACGACATCTGCTGGATGAAGTTCGGACCTGATGGTCGCCTCTACGGCATCAACCCGGAGGCGGGCTTCTTCGGTGTCGCGCCGGGGACGAACTCCCACACGAACCCGAACGCGATGTTCTCGATCGAGGCCAACACGATCTTCACCAACACCGCCCTCACCGACGACGGGGACGTGTGGTGGGAGGGCATGACCGACGAACCGCCCGCGCACCTGACCGACTGGCTCGGAGAGGACTGGACCCCCGGCAAGGGAAAGCCCGCCGCGCACCCGAATGCCCGCTTCACCGCGCCGGCCGCACAGGATCCTGCGATCGCCGCGGAGTGGGAAGACCCCCGGGGCGTGCCCATCTCGGCGATCCTGTTCGGCGGACGGCGGGCCTCGGTGGTCCCGCTCGTCTTCCAGTCCTTCGACTGGGAACACGGCGTCTTCCTCGGCTCCATCATGGCCTCGGAGACGACCGCGGCCGCAACCGGCAAGGTCGGGAAGCTCCGGCGCGACCCGTTCGCGATGCTGCCCTTCTGCGGCTACAACATGGGCGACTACTTCGCGCACTGGCTGCAGGTCGGCGCCCGGGCGGATGCCGACAAGCTGCCGAAGATCTTCTATGTCAACTGGTTCCGCAAGGACGCGGACGGCCGCTGGCTCTGGCCGGGGTACGGAGAGAACTCGCGGGTCCTCGAGTGGGTGTTCGAGCGGGTCAGCGGCCGGGGGGACGCCGTCGAGACCCCGATCGGGCTCGTCCCCGCTCCCGGTGAGATCGACATCGAGGGCACCTCGGTCTCCAAGGAGGACATGGAGGAGCTCCTACGCGTGGACGCCGACGAGTGGCGAGCGGAGGTGCCGCTCATCCGTGAGCACTTCGCCCAGTTCGGCGACCACCTCCCCGAGGCGCTGGCGGCGGCAGTCGACGACCTCGAGCACCGGCTGGGCTGAGCGCCGGGGACCACGGCGCGCCGCCCCCCGGCGTCGCCGCGATCGGCGAGGATGGGGTCGTGGCGTCGCGGGAGTCTCCCCGGTTGATCCCGGCGGTGGGCCGGGCCGCTCGCCGGGGCGCGCGGACGGCGAAGCGGAAGCTGGTCCCGGTCCTTGGGGGGCGGGCGCGGAGCAGGGTGATCATCGTGCTCGCCTGCGTGCTCGCGCTCTCGAGCGCGGACACCGCGACCGTGGGTGCGGCGGCGATCGAGCTCCGCAGGGCGCTGCGGATCAGCACATTCGACATCGGACTTCTCGTGACGGTGACGGCCGTCGTCGGCGCCGTGTTTTCGCTCCCCTTCGGGGTGCTGGCGGACAGGCTCAGACGGACCTGGCTCCTCGGCGCGTCGATCGTCCTCTGGGCCGTCGCGATGGTCTGGAGCGCGACGGCGGCCAACTTCGGGGACCTGCTGATCTCACGCCTCGCCCTCGGCGGGGTGACCGCGGTGGCGGGACCGGTCGTCGCCTCGCTGGTCGGCGACTGGTTCCCCGGCGGCGAGCGGGGCCAGATCTACAGCTACATCCTGACCGGCGAGCTGCTCGGCGCCGGCCTCGGGTTCGCGTTCACCGGGGAGATCGCGGCGCTCTCGTGGCGGCTGGCCTTCGTCATCCTCGCCATCCCGGCCATCGTGCTCGCCTGGGCCGTCTTCCAGCTGCCAGAACCGCTGCGCGGGGGCAGGGGTGCGCTGGCACCCGAGCCCGGGACGCGTCCGTGGCTCGCGATGCAGCGGACCGACGCCGCTGCGCAGGAAGAGGCCCCGGTGGAGGCGGAGGCGCCGCTGGTCGATCCCCGGGCGCCGGATCAGCGCACCGATGCCCAGCGGCTCGCGAGCGAGCGCGGCATCCGGCCCGATCCCGTGCTCGTGGCCCGAGCCGATCCGAAGATGGGTTTTCTCACGTCGGTGCGCTACGTGCTTTCGGTGCGCACCAACGTCATCCTCATCGTCTCGGGTGCACTCGGCTATTACTTCCTCGCAGGCGTCCAGACCTTCGGGGTCGAGTTCGTCTCGGGGGGCGGCAGGACACCGGGCCAGTACCACGTGGAAAGGCTTTTCGCGAACGGGCTGCTGCTCGTGGTGGGCGTGGGCGCGGTCGCCGGCGTCCTCGTCGCAGGGCCGCTCGGCGACTGGCTCCTGCGGCGCGGTCACCTCGCGGGCCGGATCCGGGTCAGCGCGGTGGCCGCGACCTTCACCGTCGTGATGATGGTCCCGGCGCTCATGACCCACAGCGTGCTGACCGCGCTGCCCTATCTCGTGCTCGCGGGCGTCGGCCTCGCCGCGCAGAACCCGCCGATCGACGCGGCCCGGCTCGACATCATGCCGTCGTGGCTGTGGGGCCGGGCCGAAGGTGTCCGGACCTTCGTGCGCACCGGGGCGCAGGCGCTGGCACCGGTCATCTTCGGCGCGGTCTCCGACTCCTTGTTCGGCGGAGGCAGCAAGGGGCTGCGCTGGACGTTCGTGATCATGCTGCTGCCCCTCGCCCTGAGCGCCGTCTACCTGTTCGTCGCGGCGCGCCGCTACCCACGCGACGTGGCGACCGCGGCGGCCGCGCCGCCTGCCCCCGAGGCGGTGCTGACCGGCCGGGTGCCCCCCGGCCCGGCGACGGTGCCCCGCCGGGCGCCGCTGTCTCCGGCACGGTCCGCGCCCCCCCGCCGCCCCCGCCCGCTCGGGCCGGACACCCGCTGGATCGGCGGCTCAGGAAGGGGACCCGACGCGACACGAGGCTGACGCGCCGGGTCAGCGCGTGGCGGGTCAGCGCGCCTGGAGCTCATCCCTCCTCGGCGCGCAGCGCCTCCGCCGCTTCCTCGATCACCTGGAGCTGTGCGGCGTCCGGCTCGGGGAGCGAGAGGTCGAGACGGTCGATCGCGTCGACGACGATCCCTCCGACGAGCGCGCGCATCGCGTACTTGTGATCGGCAGGCACCACGTACCACGGCGCCCACTCGCTCGACGTGGCGGTGATCGCCTCCTCGTAGGCAGCCTGGTACTCGGAAAAGCGCCGGTGCTCTGCGAGGTCCGCCGGCGAGAACTTCCACCGCTTGGCGGGGTCGTCGAGACGCGCGAGGAGCCGGCGTCGTTGCTCTTCGGCCGAGACGTGGAGGAAGAACTTCACCACGCTCGTGCCATTGCGGGAGAGGTGGCGCTCGAACGCGTTGATGTCCTCGAACCGCTCGTGCCACATCGCCTTCCCGCCCCCCGCCCCCGCCGGCCGGTTCGCCATGAGGTCGGAGTGGACCCTCACGACGAGCACGTCCTCGTAGTACGAGCGGTTGAAGATGCCGATGCGACCGCGCTCGGGGAGGTGCCCGACGCAGCGCCACAGGAAGTCGTGATGGAGCTCGAGGACCGACGGCTGCTTGAAGGAGGCGACCACGCAACCCTGCGGGTCGACCCCCGACATCACGTGCTTTATCGTGCCGTCCTTCCCGCCGGCGTCGAGCGCCTGGAAGACGAGCAGCAGCGCCCACCGGTCGGAGGCGTAGAGCAGGCCCTGGGCCCTGAGCAGCTCGGTCCTGAAGGCGTCGAGGTCCTGTTCGGCGACGTCCTTCGGGTGCGCCCGGCCGATGGTCCCGAGCCAATCGGCGCGGGTCGACACCGTGCTTCGCGACGCGAGGTCGGCGGACTTCCCCGGCTCGACCGCGAGCTCGTGGACCACTTCGCGTGGGAGCTTCACGCTCCGCCTCCGATGATGCCGGCCGCGCGCAGCTCCTCGAACGCGTCCTCCCCCACCCCCCACCGCCGGAGCGCTTCCTTTTCTCCGGGCACGGCCCGGAGGGCGGAGGGGGTGCGGCTGAAGCGTGGCGCGGCACCCGGCTGGGGGTGCCCGTCGACCGTCACGAAGGTCGAGCGGGCCTGATTGTGCGGATGGTCAGCCGCCTCCCACGGCGCGAGCACCGGGGCGACGCAGGCGTCCCGGCCTTCGAATTGCGCGGTCCACTCGGCGCGCGTCCTCGTCGCGAACAACTCTGCGAAGCGGGCCTTGGTGGCGGGCCAACGGTCGCGGTCGAACTGCGTGCCGACGTCTTCGTCGGAGAGGCCGAGCCCTTCGAGTAGCGCCGCGTAGAACTGCGGCTCTATCGCGCCGACGGCCACGTAGCCGCCGTCCGACGTCTCGTACACCTCGTAGAAGGGTGCGCCGGTGTCGAGGAGGTTGACCCCGCGCTGGGGGAGCCAGCTTCCGCCGAGCCACATCCCGTGGAGCATCGTGGTGAGCGAGGCGGCGCCGTCCACCATCGCGGCGTCGACGACCTGCCCGATCCCCGAGCGTTGGGTCTCGAGCAGGGCGGCCACGACGCCGAAGGCGAGCAGCAAGCCCCCGCCGCCGAAGTCGCCGACCAGGTTCAGCGGCGGGACGGGAGAGCCGCCCTCCCGGCCGATCGGCCACAACGCGCCGGCGAGCGCGATGTAGTCGATGTCGTGGCCCGCGCGCGGGGCGAGCGGGCCCTCCTGCCCCCACCCGGTCATCCGGCCGTAGACGAGCCGCACGTTGCGCGCCCAGCAGTCCTCGGGTCCGAGGCCGAGCCGCTCGGCGACGCCTGGCCGGAAGCCCTCCACGAGCGCGTCGGCGCGCGCGCACAGGTCGAGGACGAGCGACACCGCCTCGGGACGTTTCAGGTCCATGCCGACAGAGGGCCGGCTCCGCGCGAGGAGGTCGGAACCACCGCCAGACGGATGGGCCTGCGCCTTCGGGCGGTCGATCCGGAGGACGTCGGCTCCGGCCTCAGCGAGGAGCATGCACGCGTACGGGGCCGGCCCGAGCCCTGCGAGCTCGATCACCCTGAAGCCGTGCAGCGGTCCTGCTTGCCCGTCCACCTGTGCCCCCGAGGGCGCCTGTGGCCCCGACGCCTTTGCCCCCGAGGGCGCATGTGCCGACCGGGCTCCCCTTTCCGGCTCGTCTGCGTGCATGGGGCCATCTTGGCTGACGAGCGGTAGGGTCGGCGTCGCCACCTGCCGGGCTCACCATGATCGACCTAGCCACCCCGCGCGACTTCGTCGTCCTCGGCGACAACGCCGACGTCCTCCCCGGACTGCCGGACGCCGCCTTCCAGCTCGTCTACATCGACCCCCCCTTCAACACGGGGATGTCCCGCAGCCGCACCACGCTGCGGACCGTCCGGGACGGCCGGGGCGACCGCACCGGCTTCGGTGGCCACCGGTACCGCACGTCGGGGACGGGCCGGCGAGCATTTTCCGACGCACAACCCGACTACGCCGCGTTCCTCGGTCCGCGTCTCGTAGAGGCGCGTCGCCTGCTCAGCGGCGACGGCACCCTCTACGTCCATCTCGACTACCGCGAGGCGCACTACGTGAAGGTGCTCCTCGACGAGATCTTCGGCAGACAGGCGTTCCTGAACGAGCTCATCTGGGCCTACGACTACGGCGGCAGGGCCGCCGACCGCTGGCCTGCGAAGCACGACACGATCCTCGTCTACGCGAAGCACCCCGGCCGGCACCACTTCGACCGCACAGCAGTCGACCGGATCCCCTACATGGCGCCGGGCCTCGTCACCCCCGAGAAGGCGGCGCGCGGCAAGCTGCCGACGGACGTCTGGTGGCACACGATCGTGCCCACGTCTGGCGCCGAGAAGACGGGCTACCCGACCCAGAAGCCCGAGGGCGTGCTGCGCCGCATCGTGCAGGCGTCGTCGGCCCCGGGACGGCGGGTGCTCGACTTCTTCGCCGGCAGCGGCACGACCGGTGCAGTCGCGCGTGAGCTCGGCCGGCGGTTCGTCCTCGTCGACGGGAACCCGCAAGCCGTGGAGGTGATGCGGCGGCGGATCGGGGCCGACGGGGTGGACTATGTCGCAGCCGACGGGAGGCCGCTGCCCTCGATGAGCGAGTGAGCATCCTCGGTGCGTTCGGCCTCGGCCTCTTCGCACGAGACCCGCACGAGCCCTTCGAGGACGCCGAGCGCACTGCCGTCCTCGACCGCGCGGGCCGCCATCTCGGCTCCTTCGGCCAGCCCGGCCGCGCGGCCGGCGACCACGAGCGCCGCCGCCGCGTTCAGAATGCCGATGTCGCGCCGGGCGCTGCGCTCGCCTTCGAGGACGCGCCGGATGACGCCCGCGTTGAACGCCGCGTCGCCGCCGCGCAGCTCGGACATCGGGGAGGGCGCGATCCCCAGTTCCGCTGGATCGAGGCGGGACGACCGCACGGTGAACGCGCCCGGCTGTCCGTCGTCCGCCACGACCTCCAAGATGGTGGAAGGGGAGGTCACGCTCAGCTCGTCGAGCCCGTCGTCGCCGTACACGACCATCGCGTGTGCGCTGCCGTTCGAGCCGAGGACCTCTGCCATGCGGGGAGCCATCACCGGATCGCTCACCCCCACCAGCTGCCGGCGGGCCCGGGCAGGGTTCGCCAGCGGACCGAGGAAGTTCAGCACCGTCGGGACGCCGAGCTCCCGCCGAACCGGGCCCGCGTAGCGCATCGCAGGGTGGTACCGGGGTGCGAAGCAGAAGCCCATGCCCACCTCGGTGACGCAGCGGGCAACACCCTTCGGCCCGAGGTCGACGGCGACACCGAGGGCCTCGAGCACGTCGGCGGTGCCGACGGAGGAGGACGCCGCCCTGTTGCCGTGCTTGCAGACGCGCGCGCCGGCCCCTGCGGCGATGCACGCGGCGAGCGTCGACACGTTGATGCTGGCGAGCCGGTCGCCGCCGGTGCCGACGACGTCGACGACATCGCCCTCGACGCTCAAGGGCACGGCGTGCGCGAACATCTCGTGCACCAGGCCGGTCATCTCCTCGACGGTCTCGCCCTTCACGCGCAGCCCGACGAGCAGCGCGGCAGTCTGTGCCGGGGTGGCCGCTCCGTCGAGCACCTCGCCGATCGCGGCCGCCGCCTCGTCCGCCCCGAGGGAGTCGCCGCCGAGGACCCGTCCGAGCACGCCCGTCCATCCACCGAGGGACGCGAACGCAGCGCGCCGGTCGCTCAGCGCGCTGAGCGAACCCGCGGCGTCAGTCCCACCAGAGGTCGCCATCGATCACCCCGCGTCCGATGAGATCGAGCTGGACCTGGGAGGTTCCCTCCACGATCGTGAGCTGGCGGGCGTCGCGGTACCACATCTCTACCGGGTGGTCCTCCATGTAGCCGGCGGCGCCGAGCAACTGGACGGCCAGGCCCGACGCGCGCACCGCCAGCTCGGTGGCGAAGTACTTCGCCATCGAGAGCATGGGGACGTCCGCCTTCGAGAACCGTCCCTCGTCCGACAGAGCCGCGGCCCGGTAGGTGAGCAGTCGGGCCGCCTCGATGTCGACCGCGCACTTGGCGATCTCCCATCGGATGCCCTGGAAGTCCGCAATCGTCTTTCCGAACGCCGCGCGCTCTTTGACGTAGTCCGTCGCGTACATGAGCGCGCCTTCGGCAAGGCCGATGCCGCGGGCCGCGACGACGGGACGCATCGAATTCAGCCCGAGCATCGCGAGCCGGAAGCCCCCGACCTCGCCGATGACGTTCTCGGGAGGGACGCGCACCTCGTCGAGAAGGAGCTCCCCGGTGTCGACCCCCCGCACACCCATCTTCTTGTCGGTCCGCCCGACCGATACCCCGTCCCACCGGCGCTCCACGATGAACGCCGTGACCGAATCGTGGGCGCGACTCTGCGGATCTCCCGTCTTGGCGAAGACCGTGTACCAGTCGGCTTCGCGCACCCCCGACATCCAGCACTTGGCGCCGCTGAGCACCCAGCCCCCCGTCCGTCCGGGGTCGGGCACCGCCCTCGTGCGCATGCCCATCACGTCGCTTCCCGCCTGGGGCTCCGAGAGGCCGAAGGCTGCCCGCTGGCTCCCGTCGGCGATGGGGGGCAGGTAGCGGCGCTTCTGGTCCTCACTGCCCGCGATCAGCACGGGCCCCGTTGGAAGTCGCGTGAGGAGCAGCATGAGCGCGGCGGTGTTCGAGTACTTCGCCACCTCTTCGATCGCCACGCTGAGGCCGAGGACGCCGGCTCCCGAGCCGCCGAGCGCTTCGGGAATGCAGAGGCCGAGCAGGCCGGCGTCACGAAACGCCTCGAAGAGATCCGCCGGGTACTCACCGCTCCGATCGATCTGGCGCGCCCTCGGCTTCACCTTGTCCCGCGCGAGCTTTCGCACCGACGACTGGAGGGCCTGCAACTCTTCGGGGAGCTCGAACACCATGGCAGGTGACGCTACCGCGCGGCCGTGCGACCCTCGGCGGCCGCACCCCCCGCACGAGGGCGAGCCCCCGTTTTCCTTCCCGGCGCACCGGGCAGGTGCAGCCAATGGCCCGCCCGCTCTCACGGCGCGCGCGCCCGAGAGAATTCGGGCCGCAATGCCGCTGAAGGTGCTTGCCGTCCTCCTCGCGCTCGTCGCCGCCTGCTCCAACGCCGCGTCGAACGTCATCCAGCGGATCACGAACCGCGAGGAGAAGAACGTGCGGACGCTGTCGATCCGCCTCATTCTCGACCTCCTCCACCGGCCGCTGTGGTTCGGCGGCCTCGCCGCGGTGACGCTTTCGTTCGTCCTGCAGGCAACCGCCCTGCGCTTCGGACCACTCGCCCTGGTCGAGCCACTGCTCGTCTGCGAGCTTCCGCTCACGTTCCTCGGCGCAGCGCTTGTGCTGCGCGCCCGGATGGGCCGGCTCGAATGGGCGGCGGCGGCCGTGATGACCGCGGGGCTCGCAGCGATGATCGCGTTCCTCGACCCCAAAGACGGCGCGCCGCGAGGCGTGCATCCGATCGTGTGGATCGTCGGGCTCGGCGTGGTCATGGTGCGT
>DAIRCY010000022.1:7329-17012 GCA_036796435.1 Acidimicrobiales bacterium | reverse complement strand
AACCGGCGACAGATCGGCGCGTTGGTCGTGACCGACGCCGGCAAGATCGTCGGGCTCGGCGTGAGCGTCGGCGCAGTGGCCGCGCTCGTCGTTGCAGGCCGCCAGGCGAGGGGCGACGTCCGTGCCGCCCTCTACGGCGCCGCCACGGGCATCGAGTTCGGCCTCACGGCCGCGCTCATGAAGGGTGCGATGGTGGCCCTGTCGTCCGGGTTCCTCGTGCTCTTGTCTGCGTGGCAGACCTACGCGATGGTCGCCGCCGGCATCTTCGGCATGTTCTTGGTCCAGAACGCCATGCAGTCAGGGAAGATCCTCGCCGCGCAGCCCGGCATCACCCTGCTCGATCCGTTCGTCGCGATCGTGTGGGGCATCTTCGGCTTCGACGAGCGGGTCTCTGGCGGTGGGCTCCACCTCGTTCTCGCCGTGGCGGGAGGGCTCGTCATGGTCGGGGGCGCTCTGTTGCTCTCCCACTCGCCGGTCCTCCAAGGCGAGGGCCACGCGCCGAGCGCGAACCGCGAGACACACCCGGACAACGGAACCGAGGTGCCACGTCGGCCGGGTTCGGACGCGGGGGAACCGGAACCGGCGAGCGCCTGAAGGCGCAGCGGGCTCTCAGGCGGACTTGCGCCGCTGTCGCAGGATCCGACGACGCTCCCGCTCGGTCGCCCCGCCCCAGACTCCCTCACGCTCGCGATGGGCCAGGGCGTGCTCGAGGCACGCCTGCCGGACAGGGCACCTTTCGCACACGGCCTTCGCCGCATCCGCTTCGGCCTCGTCGTCGATCTCCGGGAAGAAGATCTCGACGTCGATGCCCCGGCAGGCGGCCCGCTTGCGCCACGTGGCAGTCATGGAACGCACATCCTCTGGTCTGGTTTGGGCCCACCGACACCCGGCCACCCCTGGGCTCAAAGAACCCACCGGAATTGCGGCAGAACGTCGATTATGCCGCGAACCCCCCGCACGTGTAAAGACCGGAGGGGAGTGTGCGCCCCCCTGGCCAGGGACGACGCGTGGAAAGAGCCTCCGACGCGCTCTCGGGCCGCGAGCCGGGACCGGGGATGCCGCAGGCGCCTGCTTCCGCAGGCGTCAGCGGAGCGGAATCGCCTCCGTCGTGCCCGCGAGGTCGGCGACGAGCGCCGCGCGGACCTCGGGGGCGAGCACCGTGCGGGCCTCGTACTCGGGATGGTGGACTGCGAGCGCCACCGGTTCGGCGCCGCAGAAGCGCGCCGCGTCCGCGTCGGGGAACCGGAAGCGGATGTAGTGGACGGCGGAGGTGATCGTCTCGCGGGTGAGCGCTTCGGCGTGGGTGGCCTCCGGGAAGCTCCGGACCGCGGCATCGGGTGGGTCTCCGATCTCGAACACGAGCGCCCGCTCCACCCCGACGAGCCGCGGGAGCCAGTGGCGGAGATCGGCCTCCGTCGTGAGCTCCACGAAGAGGGTCGCCGAGAGCTCCCGGTCAGCGGGGAGCAGCCGGTTGTAGACGTCGAGCTCGTGCTGGATCCGCTCGTCCGTCGTGATCCGCTCGGCGCGCGCCATCTCCTGCACTTGGAATCGGACGGTGTCGACGGACTCGAAGACGGCCGTGAGGACGGGTCCGAGAGCGACGCGACGCCGGCGCTTGAGCTCGATGATGCGGCGGCGATAGTCGTCGCGGACTCGTTCGTAGGCGCGAAGGTCGAGGATGTCGTCGACCTTGAGCGGCTCGGCAGCCACGGCGCCTGCTCTCTCGGGGACTGGGGCTGGGGGGACCCGGGACTCGAGGCCTTCGGACCTCGGGGCTCAGGAGACCGACTCGAGGCCCTTCGTGAATCGGCCGGCGTGCGACTTCTCCGCCCGGGCGAGGGTCTCGAGCCACTCGGCGACCTCTTCGAACCCTTCGTCGCGGGCGGTCTTGGCGAAGCCGGGGTACATCTCGGTGTACTCGTACGTCTCGCCTTCGATCGCGCTCTTCAGGTTGTCGGTCGTCGGGCCCACGGGCGAACCGGTGACGGGGTCGCCGACCTCCTTCAGGAAGTCGAAGTGGCCGAACGCGTGGCCGGTCTCTCCTTCGGCGACCGACCGGAAGAGTGCGGCGACGTCGGGGTAACCCTCGACGTCGGCCTTCTGGGCGAAGTACAGGTAGCGGCGGTTCGCCTGGCTCTCGCCCGCGAAGGCGGTCTTCAGGTTCTCCTCGGTCTTGGAACCCTTCAGCTGGGGCATTGTTCCTCCTGGTTTGCGCTCGTGATGTGCGTGGGTGGGTGACTCGATGGAAGGCATGGACTCAACTTGCGTCGCGGCACTCGCCGCACAGCCCGCGGAACACGACTTCTGCCCGCTCCACGTCGTAGCCCTGGCTGCGGGCCGGTGGCAACTCGGGGACGGGGAGGTCGACGAAGACGTCGCGCACGCTTCCGCAGCCGCGGCAGACGAGATGGTGATGAGGCCGTTCGACGTTCGGGTCGAAGCGCACCGCGCCGGTCCCGACGTCGAGCGTGGCGATCTCCCCGAGCTCTGCCAGGTCGTGGAGGGTCTGGTAGACGGTCTTGAGCGAGATCGTCTCCATCTCGTTGCGGACGGTGTCGAAGACCGCCTCCGCCGTCGGGTGCGTCACGTCGCCCTGGAGCGCTCGGAAGATGCTCTGCCGCTGCGGCGTCACGTGCCTCCCGTTCGAGCGGAAGAGTCGGGACAGCTCGGCCGGGGTGCGCATCGCCCTCGCAGCATAGCGCCAATCGTTGTCAGTTGACACCAGCTGTCGTCCTCGTCCGGAAAGGCGACACGGCTGTGGCACGCTTGGCTCGATGAGCACGTTCGACCGCCTCGAGGCGCTGCGGCGCCTGGCGTCGGAGGAGTTCGACGTCCTCGTGATCGGCGGAGGCATCACCGGCGCCGGGGCGGCTCTCGACGCCGCAGCCCGGGGACTCCGGACCGCGCTCGTCGAGAAGGGGGACTTCGCCTCGGGTACGTCGTCGAAGTCCTCGAAGCTCGTGCACGGAGGACTCCGGTACCTCCAGCAGCGCGAGCTCACGCTCGTCTACGAGAGCCTCGCCGAACGCCAGGTGCTCCTGCGCAACGCGCCGCACCTCGTGACCCCACTGCAGTTCCTCGTGCCCGTGTTCGGCCGCGACGGCGTCGCATCGGCTGCGGTTGCCCGCTCGCTGTCGATCGCGCTGTGGCTCTACGACCTCACGGGCGGGTGGCGGATCGGGGGTCGCCACCGACGCGTCGGCCGGGAGGAGGCGCTCGCCCACCTGCCCCAACTGCGGGCGGACCGGCTGGCGGCAGGGTTCGTCTACCCCGACGCCCACGCCGACGACGCGAGACTGGTCCTGGCCGTGCTCCGCACCGCGGTGCTCGACCACGGCGCCCTCGCCGCCAACTACGCGGGGGCGACTGCCATCCTCACCGACCCGGCGGGCAGGGTCTGCGGGGCGAGGGTCAGTCCTTCGGTGCTGCCCGGCACCGCACGTGCGTTCGGCGAGACGGCCGTCGGTCCGGACTTCGACGTGCGGGCGCGCGCGGTGGTGAACGCGACGGGCGTCTGGGCGGACCAGGTGGCCGCCCTGTCCGACGGAGGGCACCGGCCGACGCTCCGGCCCGCCAAGGGCGTCCACGTGGCGGTGCCGGCCGAGGCGCTCCCCTGCGACATCGCGGCCGTCCTCCCGGTCCGAGGTGATCGCCGCAGCGTCTTCGTGGTGCCCTGGCCCGACGCGGGCGCGACGTACATCGGCACCACCGACACCGCCTACGAGGGGCCCCTCGACGACCCTCGCTGCACCCCCGCGGACGTCGACTATCTCCTCTCCGCGGTGAACGCGTCGACCACGGCCGCGCTCCGCCCCCGTGACGTGACGGCGGTGTGGGCGGGGCTGCGCCCACTGCTCGCGCCCGAGGGCAAGCACGTCTCTGCGCGCACGGCCGACCTCTCCCGCCGCCACTCCGTGCGCGTCTCGCAAGACGGCCTCGTCACCGTGACCGGCGGCAAGCTCACCACCTACCGCCGGATGGCCGCCGACACCGTGGACGCGGTGGTCCGGCTCCTCGGGGACCCCGGCGTGCCCGCCTCGCCCACGCGGAGGCTGGCGTTGCGCGGAGCACCTGCAGGGGGGACCGACGCGGGTGCCCGCGCCGACCGGTTGTTCGGGCGTTACGGCACGGACGCGGCCGCCGTCCGTGCGCTCGGCGACGAACGTCCCGAGCTTCGAGAACCCCTCTCCGACGGCCTGCCCTATCTCGGCGCCGAGGTCGTCTACGCCGTTCGCGAAGAGATGGCCCTGACGCTCGAGGACGTGCTCGCGCGCAGGACGCGCGCGGGGCTCCACGATGCCAGAGCCGCGGCACAGGCGGCAGACGTCGTCGCGGCGCTGATGGCGCCGGAGCTCGGCTGGACGGCCGGGCAGGCCGCGGGGCAGGCCGAGCGGTACCGCGCAGAGGTGCGAGAGGAGCTCGAACGGGCGGGCGTTCCGGCCGGCATCGAGGGTCGGCGGTGACCGCGTCGGCGCAGGTGGCGCCGACGCCGATCGAAGGCGGGGCGCAAGATGCCGGCGAGCGGCTCGCGACCCGCCCGGTGACGGTGCCCGAGGCGATCCTCGACCGGATCCGTGAAGGGGGCGCCGAGGTCGAGCTCGGCATCGGAGAGCGCGCAGAGGCGGGACGCGACTGGTGGCCACTCGCCATCGGCTGGGCAGGCCGTGGACAGGTCCCTGCGCGTCCCGCCGCAATCGTCCGTCCGGTCTCGGCGAGGCAGGTCGCCGATCTCCTCGCCGCGTGCGCCGACAGCCTCGTGCCGGTCACCGCGATGGGGGGCCGCAGCGGGGTGTGCGGGGGCGCCGTGCCGCTGTTCGGGGGCATCGCGCTCGACTGCACGGGGCTCGGCGGCGAGATCACCGTCGACGAGACCTCGCTCGTCGCCGAGGTGCCTTCCGGCACCAACGGCCGCGTCCTCGAAGAGACTCTCCGCCAGACGGGAAGCGGCTATACGCTCGGCCACTGGCCGCAGTCCATCGACCTGTCGACGGTCGGCGGCTGGCTCGCCTGTCGCAGCGCCGGCCAGTACTCGACGCGCTACGGGAAGGTCGAAGACATGGTGGCCGGCCTCGAGGTCGCCCTGGCGGACGGCCGGCTCGTGCACACCGGAACGGGCGGCCCGCGTGCCGCGACCGGCCCCGATCTCACGCAGTTGTTCACCGGGAGCGAGGGAGTGCTCGGCGTGATCACCCGCGCCTGGCTCCGGGTCCATCCGGTGCCGGCGGCCGAGGCGAGGCGGGCGTTCGCCTTTCCCGCGTTCACCGACGGGTTGGGGGCATGCAGGAAGCTCCTGCGGAGGGGCGCCACCCCGGCGGTCCTTCGTCTGTACGACCCGACCGAGTCAGGGCGGTCGTTCTCCTTCTCCGAGGGCTGCGTGCTGATCGTGCTCGACGAGGCGGACCCGGCGCTCCTCACCGCCACGGTCACCCTCGTCGACGAGGAGTGCGCCGGCGCCACGCGTCTCGACGACGGCCTCGTCGCTCAGTGGCTCGAGACGCGCAACGACATCTCCGCGCTCGCGCCCCTGTGGCGCGCGGGCGTCGTGGTCGACACCGCCGAGGTCGCGGGGCGCTGGCGTGTGCTGCCCGAGCTCGCCCTCGAGGTCGTGGCGGCGTTGCGCGCACTCGAGGGGACGGTCGCCGCCTCGGTCCACCTCTCGCACGCGTACCTCGACGGCGCGTGCCTCTACTTCACCTTCGCCGGCAGGCGTCCCCAGACCGAGACGGAGACCGAGACGGAGACCGAGACGGGGCGGCGAGCGCGGAGGACGGCGTCCGACGCCGATGCCGTGTTCGCCGACGGCTACTACCGACGGGCGTGGGACGCGCTCAACGAACGGGTGGTGGCCCGACACGCCGCGATCAGCCACCATCACGGCATCGGGCTCAACCGCGGCCGCTTCCTCCCGCGCGCCATGGGCGAGGCGCACGACGTCCTCGTCTCGGTGAAGCACGCCCTCGATCCCGCGGGCATCCTCAATCCCGGGAAGTTGGGCATTCCGAGCTCCTTCGGGGAGGTGCCGTGGCCGTGACCGACGCGGTGCTCGTGGTGGACGTGGGGTCGAGCAGCGTCCGCGCGGCCGTGGTCCGGGCCACAGGCCGGGTCGACCACGCGCGCCAGGCCCCGCTGTCGACCGGCACCCCGGGACCCGGACTGGCGGAGCTCGACGCGTCGAAGCTCGCGGCCTCGCTCCTCGAGCTCGCCTCCTCGGTTCTCGACGCCTCCGGCCCGGTCGCAGGCGTCGGCGTCGCCACCCAACGCGCGACCAGCCTCGTCTGGGACCGTCGCACCGGTGCGCCCCTGGCGCCGGCGATCGGGTGGCAGGACCTGCGCACGGTGCTCACCTGCCTCACGCTGCAGGGCGAAGGGATCCGCCTCGCGCCCAACATGTCGGCCACCAAGGTCGCCGCCATCCTCGACGTCGTCGACCCCGACCGGTCCCGAGCGGAGGCGGGCGAGCTGTGCGCCGGCACCGTGGACAGCTGGGTCGCATGGACCCTCGCCGGCGGGCCAGCCGCCTCCGGGGAGGGGCTCCACGTGACCGACGCGACGAACGCGGCGGTGACCGGCATGCTCGACGCCGGCGAGCACGAGCGCTGGGATCGCTGGGACGGCCGCGTGCTCGAGGCCCTCAGGATCCCCGAGGTGCTCCTTCCCCGGGTGGTCGACTCCTACGGGAACCTCGGCGTGGCAGCCGCGCTGCCGGGGGCGCCCCCGATCTGCGCGCTGATCGGGGACCAGCAGGCGTCCCTCGTCGGGCAGGGTTGCACGCGCCCCGGCCTCGCCAAGGCCACGTTCGGGACCGGCGGGATGCTCGACCTCTGCAACGGTGCGGCGGCGCCGGCGCGCGCCGCGCGGGGCACAGCTGGGACCTTCCCCATCGTCGCGTGGCGCCACGACGGCGAGCTCATCTGGGCGACCGAGGCGATCATGCTCACCGCCGGAGCGTGCCTCGACTGGCTGCGCGCGGACCTCGGCGTGATCTCGAGCCCCGCCGAGAGCGAGGAGATCGCCGCCTCGTGCGAGACCACCGGAGACGTCTGGTTCGTGCCCGCCTTGATGGGGATGGGCACGCCAGTGTGGGACTTCGGCGCGCGCGGCGCGCTCGTGGGCCTCACCCGCGGGTCGGGCCGCGCCGAGATCGTCCGCGCCGTGCTCGAGGGGGTGGCCCACCGGGGCGCGGACCTGCTCGACGCCGCGGAAGCGGACGGCGCGCTGCACGTGGCGTCGCTCCGCGTCGACGGCGGCATGAGCGCGAACAGCGTGTTCGTCCAGGCGCTCGCCGACGCGTGCGGACGACCGGTCGAGCTGTCGCGCGTGCTCGAGGCGACGACGCTCGGCGCAGGGTTCCTCGCGGGGATCGCCGTCGGTGCGCTCGCAAGCACCGACGAGATCGCCGCCTCCTACCGCCCGAAGGCGACGGTCGAGCCGCGGCTTACCGACGACGCACGGGCGCAACTGCGGAGCCGCTGGCTCCACGCACGCGAGCGCGCGGCACGCACCATCCCGGAGCTCTCGGGTATCGAGTTCTGAGCACCGCGCGCGTCGCAAGCACCGGCGGGTCAGCCCTTTGTCGCCAGGAGTGCCAGCGCCTCGGAGAAGCTCGCTCCCGCGACGAGGAGGGGGCGGAACGCCATGAGCTGGCGGGGTCGCGACACCGCGAGCGCCGCGCTCAGCCGGCCGCGCCGGCCGTAGACGGCGACGAACTTGGCGTCCTCGGCATCGAGTGCGCCCTCCACGACGGCCACCTCGTCGGCCGGCTCGGGACGGCCGAGGACCTGGATCCTCGCGCCGTACTGGTCGGACCAGAAGTACGGCACGGGGTCGAACGGCGACGCTGCCGCCCTGCCGGCGAGGAGGCTCCGAGCCGCCGCCGAGCCCATCTGTGACGCGACCTCCCAGTGCTCGATCCGCACCGACTGCTCCTCGCCGAGGTGCCGCCACGTCCAGCGGCAGAGGTCGCCGGCACAGACGACACCCTCGGCAGCGAACAGCGCCGGGTCGCATACCACGCCGTCGCCGATCTCGAGTCCGGAGCCGGCGAGCCACTCGACGTTCGGCACGACCCCGATTCCGACGACGACGACGTCGGCCGGCAGGATCTCCCCGCCGATGAGCTCCACCTCGTACGCGGCTGGCGCAGAGTTGCCGGCGCGACGCACCGCGCCGACCGCTGCGCCGACACGCAGGTCGACCCCGTGGCGCGCGTGAAGCGTCCCGAGCGCGCCGCCCACCAGCTCGCCGAGCGCGGGCGCGAGCGGCGTCGCCATCGCCTCGAGGACCGTGACCGCACAGCCGAGCCCGGCGCAGGTGGCCGCCACCTCCGAGCCGATGAAGCCGGCGCCCACGACGACGACGCGGCACCCCGGCCCTGCGTCGACGATTGCACCGCGCAGCCGCTCGCAGTCGTCGAGCGTGCGGACGACCTTGACACCCGCCGCCGCGCCGGCGTTGCGCAGCAGGCGCGGACGCGCGCCCGTCGCGATCACCACCCCGTCGGCGTCGAAGACGGTGCCGTCGTCGAGCGTGACGCGGCGCGCGCCGGCGTCGAGCGCCTCGGCGCGGTGGCCGAGGAGGAGGTCGACCCCGAGCTCTCGGAGCTGGGCCCCGTCCGCCAGCACGGTCCGCTCGGGCGGCCAGCTCCCCGAGAGCACCTGCTTGGAGAGGGGCGGACGGTCGTAGGGGTAGTGCACCTCGTCGCCGACCAGGACGAGGCGGCCGGTGAAACCTCCCTCGCGGAGCCCCTGGACGGCGCGGAGTCCCGCAAGGGACGCGCCGACGACCACCACCGACCCGTCGAGCGGCAGCGGCCGGTCGGGGGCCACCGACGCCCCGTTCACCGGCCGAACATCGCCAGCCACTCCTCTGCAGAACGCGGCCGGTACACCACGTTCGTCCGGCGAGTCTCGCCCATCGACGCGGACGGCGCCTCCGAGTACTGGTGGCCGGGGTAGACGAGGGTGTCATCGGGCACCTTCGCGAGCCGTTTGGTGAGCGACTCGTACAGCGCTTCGGGGTCGCCCCCCGGAAGGTCGGTCCTGCCGCAACCCTGAAGGAAGAGGGTGTCGCCGGAGACGAGCTTTCCATCGACGAGGAAGCACTGGCTCCCCGGCGTGTGGCCCGGCGTGTGCACGAGCTCGACGGCGAGGTCTCCCGCATAGACCACGTCCCCGCCCTCGTGCGGCGTCAGCTCCGATTCGGCCACGCCAGTGGCTCGCGCGACCCATGGCAGCTCGGCGCGTTGTACGTGGATCGGCGCCTGCACGCGCTCGAGGAGCGCGGCGATGCCCTCCACGTCCCAGCCCATCGCAGACCCGCCGACGTGGTCGAAGTGGTAGTGAGTCGCCAGCACCCCCGCGCAGCGCATCCCGTCGGATGCAAGGGCGTCGAGAAGCCCTGCGACGTCGTAGGCGGGGTCGACGAGGAGCGCCTCCCCGGTTTCCCGGTCGCCGATGGCGTACACGAAGTTGACCATCTGGCGCGCGACGGGGTCGTCCTCGGCGAAGTCACGTCCGGACAGGAGCTGGCGGAAGTAGAGGCGGCCGGCTGCCTCTCCGTCGGTCATCAGAAGAGCCCGGGCGTGCTGTCGTCGCTTCTGTCGTCGCTTCCGTCGTCGGCCGGCTCTCCACTCTCGAACGGTCCAGGTTCGAACGACTCGGCTTCGAACTCGCTCGACCCGAGCG
>DAIRCY010000022.1:274-7313 GCA_036796435.1 Acidimicrobiales bacterium | reverse complement strand
AGGCGAAAGGCTCGTCCGCCCGGTCCGCGTCGATCGCGCCGCCGACTGCAGCGTCGCCGACGTCCTCTGGGCCGCCGCCTTCCTTCTCTCCGGGCACGTCGTCGACGACGGCCGCGAGGCGGGGAACGAGCTGCTCGACCTGCATGCGCGTCCGGCGCAACCGCTTGTCGAGCTCCTCGATGATCGCCGTCGCCCGGACAAGCCGTCCCACGAGCTGGTCGACGTCCACGTCCCGACCTTCGAAGAAGCCGACGATCGTGTCCAGCTCCGAGCTCGCCTCGGTGTAGCTCATCTCCTCGACCGGGCGCAGGCCGTCGCCCGCCTGTTCGTCCGTGGACGTTCCCATCACGCCTCCATGGGGCTCACGACATCGACCACCGATCCGACCCTGCCGTCCGCGAACCTGGTCAGCAACCGCTGCCCCCTCACGACCTCGCCCGCATGGCGCACGACGCGCCCATCCTCGTCGAGGGTGAGCGTGTAGCCGCGTTCGAGCTGCCGGTCGACGTCATACGCAGCGACGAGGCGGCGCCACCCGACCAGCCGATCGTCCAGCTGCTCGACGCGTGCCAGCGCGAGCGGGCCGACGCGCACGCCGCGAATCGCCAACGAGCCCCCGGCGTCGTCGAGCACGCGGGGAGCGCACCGCCCGATCGTCGTGGCGCGCTGCACGAGCAGTTCTCCCTGCCGCTCGACCAGGTGGCGGGCCATCGCACAGAGCCGTCCGCGGGCGCCTTCGTGCTCGCGCTGCGACGAGGAAAGCGCCTCCGCCGATCTCCGCGCGATGGCGGTCGCAGGTCCGGCGACCGAGAGCTCCCACCACTCGCAGACGCGTTGGACCAGCTCCCTTCCGCATTCGGTCGGGGTGATGCACGCCCGGTTCGCCACGATGTCGGCGACGGACTCGTCACCGGTGTGGCCGATCCCAGTCCACACGGGGACCGACGACGTGGCCACCGCTCGGGCCACGGGTTCGGCGTCGAAGGCCGCAAGGTCCGCTTTCGAGCCTCCGCCGCGTACGACGACGACGACGTCCAGACCGGCGGGACCCACGGCGGAGAGCTTTCGGATCGCGGTGGCGATCGCCTGAGGCGCGGCCGCCCCTTGCACCGTCGCCCGCGCCACGTGCACCGAGAAGCCGAAGCCCGAAGCGCCCAGCTGGCCGACGAAGTCCCGAAAGCCCTCGCTGTCGGGACTGGCCACGAGGCCGACCCGCAGCGGCACCTCGGGCACGACGAGAGCACGGTTCCGCGCAAGGAGGCCCTCGGCTTCGAGGGATCGCAACAGGGCGGCGCGCTTCGCGGCCAGACGCCCCATGAGCGCCGTCACGTCGAGCTCGCTCAAGACGAAACCGATCTCGGCCTTGGGACGGTAGAAGTCGAGCGTTCCGCGCAGCACGACCATCATGCCGGGCTGCAGCTCGATCCCCTCGCGGGTGAGCGCGCTGCGCAGCGGGCCCCAGGTCGACTGCCAGCACTTGACCCGCAACACGGGGGCTTGCCGCTCCCTCGCAGCGTCCGGATCGGCGAGGTCCATGTAGCAATGACCCCGGCCGGCACGCTGGTCGGAGATGTGCTGGATCTCCCCGCGGACCCAGAGCGGCCGGCGGCGAGGGAACGCGCGCTCGAGCGCACCCTGCACCTCGTCGTAGAGATCGGCGATCGAGAGCGCGTCCGAGTGCTCTCCGACGAGCAACTCTTCGCGTCCGCGCACCACGACGACCACGATAGCTACGGGTTGCATCGGCGCCGGGGAGCCGCCGGGGACGCCCAGGACCGGCCCGCCGGGGGTGGAGGTCCGACGCCAGGGGCTGAACTGGCAGAATGGAGGCGACGGTGAGTCGGCTGGGTGGCCGCGGCCCGGGCGTGCCTCCGGCACGACACCGGGTCGAGGAAAGTCGGGACTCCGCAGGGCAGGGTGCTGGCTAACGGCCAGTCGGGGCGACCCGCAGGACAGTGCCACAGAAAACAGACCGCCGATGGCGGACCCCGGTCCGCACAGGCAAGGGTGAAACGGTGCGGTAAGAGCGCACCAGCGGCCCGGGCGACCGGGTCGGCTCGGTAAACCCCACCCGGAGCAAGGCCAAGCGTGGGACATGGGCGGCCCGTCCGCCCCGCAAGGGGCAGTCCCCAGGTAGGCCGCGTAGATGGATGGTCACCCAAGCCTCCCCGAGGCTGGACAGGATCCCGCTTACAGGCCGGCTCACCGTCGGCTCTCTTCGGCGCAGGCGGCTCCGACTTTTTCGGCCTGCAGCGTGAAGCTCGCGGCCAGGCGGGATGGCGAGTCGGCGAGGGACCACTCCCCGTCGTCCCCGCGCAGCATCTGTCCCGGCAGCGCGTTCCACGGCACGCTCTGATGCTCTTCCAGCGCCGTGATGCGCATCCCACTCGCGAACAGGGCGCTCACGATCTGCCCGAGCCCATGGTTCCACACCGCCGCACGCCGGGCGGCGAAGCGAACGTCGGTCTCCACGTAGGTGAGCTCGGACTCGTAGACGAGCGGCTCGGGCTCCTCGAAGTACGAGAATCGCACGACGACGTCGTCGGTACGCTCGTCGTCGAGCGCCCAGAGCATCGGATGACCCTCGCGGATGAACAGGCGTCCGCCCGGCCGGAGGAGCGAGGACACCACGCCAGCCCAGCGCTTCATGCTCGGCAGCCAGCACAGCGCACCGATCCCCGTGTACACGAGGTCGAACCGCGCGCCGCCGAGCACCTCGACGGCGTCGTGGACGTCGGCATGGACGAAGTCGACGTCGGCGCCGGCAGCGGCGGCGATCTTCCGGGCGGCGTCGATCGCCGGAGCGGAGAAGTCGAGCCCCGTCATCCGCGCCCCGAGGCGGGAGAGGGAGACGGTGTCGGTGCCGATATGGCATTGCAGGTGCACCCCGGCGAGACCCCGGATGTCGCCAAGGCGAGGCCGGTCGAAGGCGACGACCTGGCTCACGAACGTGGGGTCCGCCGCGAACCGCGAGACGCAGTAGTCCGCAGACGCCACATGTGCGGGCACCCGCTCGTCCCAGTTGGCGCGGTTGATGGCCGTGAAGTCGCTGTCCCCGGGCATCGGCGGCATCGTCCCACAGCACCGGCGGCACGCGTGGGCCGCCGCGACCCGGATGCCGACCACCGAGGCGGCCGCAGTAGGTTGACGAGCACATGTCCACCAATGCCGTCCAACGGCGCCGCGGTGGCCTCGTCGACCGTCGCCTTGCTTCCCGGGTCTCCGCGACGCGTCGGTTCCTTGTCACCGCGGTGGCCGTCGGCATCGCCTCCACCGTCTGCGTCGTCGCCCAGGCCGTCCTGCTGGCGTCGGTCGTCACCTCCGTCCTGTTGCACGGCGCCACGCTCGGGGCCGTGGCGGGCCGCCTGGGAGGCCTCGCGGGAACCTTCGCCGCCCGGGCGGTGTTCGGGTGGGCCGGCGAAGCCGCGGCGCACCGCACGGGCATCGCCGTCACGTCGTCGCTGCGGCACCAGCTGCTCCGCCATGCGCTCGCCCTCGGGCCGGTGTGGCTGGGGGGTGAGCGGGCCGGCGAGCTGTCCCTCGCCGCTACCCGCGGCACGAACGCGCTCAACACCTACTTCGGGCGCTACCTCCCCCAGGCGGTGCTCGCCGCCCTCGCGCCGATCGCGATCCTGGCGTGGGTGGCGAGCCAGGACTGGCCGTCGCTCCTCATTCTTCTCGGGCTCGCCGCCCTCGTGCCCTTCGCGATGGTGCACTTCGGCCGTGTCGCGTCGGGCCGGACCCGCCAGCAGTGGCGCCGGCTTTCGTCGCTCTCCGCGCGCTTCTTGGATCTGTTGCGCGGGTTGCCGACGCTGCGCGCCTTCGGCAGGGAGGCGTTGGGCCGCCGCGAAGTGGCAGAGGCCACGGACGGCTTGCGCCGGACGACGCTCGACACGTTGCGCGTCGCGTTCGCCTCTGCGCTCGCGCTCGAGTTCCTCGCCGGCATCGGGACGGGACTCGTCGCGATGGTGCTCGGGCTCCGCCTCCTCGGCGGCCACGTCAGCTTGTACACGGCACTCGCCGTGCTGCTCGTCTCGCCCGAGGTCTTCCTGCCTCTCCGCCGGGCCGCGGCAGAGTTCCACGCGAGCGCCGAGGGACAGGCGGCTGCCGACCGCATCCTCTCGGTCCTCGACGTCGAACCGTCCTCGGCGCCGGGGCAGCCCGGCGAACGGGTCGACGATCGGCGGCCCGGCGGCGCCACGAGCCCGGCGAAACCTGCGCTCGCTGCGCAGGACGTGACCGTCCTCTTTCCGACGCGAGCCGCACCGGCGCTGGACCACTTCTCTCTCGAGCTCGTGGAAGGCGAGCACGTCGCCCTCGTCGGTCCCTCGGGAGCGGGCAAGTCCACCGCGATCAACCTCTTCCTCGGTTTCGTGCGACCCGCCTCGGGCCGCGTCCTCGTGAACGGCCACGACCTCGCCTGGAGCGACGCCCGACGGTGTCGCCGAGCGGTCGGCTGGGTCCCGCAACGGCCCCATCTCCTCCACGGGACGATCGGGGACAACCTCCGCATCGCCGACTCCGGCGCCAGCGACGCCCTGCTCGCCCGAGCGATCGAGATGGTGGGCCTGTCACACACCCTCGCCGGCCTCCCGCGGGGCCTCGACACGTTGGTGGGAGACGGTGGTGTGTCGCTCAGCGCGGGCGAGCGCCAGCGGTTGGCGATCGCTCGGGCGGTGATCCGGGACGCCCCGATCCTCCTCCTCGACGAGCCGGTCGCGCACCTCGACGTCCACGCGGAATCGGCACTTCGCGACACGCTCGAAGCGTGGCTGGAGACGCGGACCGTGCTCGTCGCGGCCCACCGGCCCGAGCTCGTGGCGCGGCTCGATCGCGTGGTCACGCTCGGTTCGGCGTCCTCCCTGCCCGATGTCGACTGCGACCCGGCGGACCCGACGGACAGCGCCCTTGCGGGTGACGGCCCCCCTGCTCGGGGCGGCACGGGCGCGACGGGCGGCACGGGCGATGCTCCTGGGGACGTTGCCGAGGCGTCGAGCCCGTGAACGCCGGCGGCCGGTCTGCTCGAGACGTCGTCGGAGCCCTGCTCCGTGTCGGAGCGCCGCCGTGGCGGAAGCTGGCGCTCGCGACGCTGCTCGGGATGCTGGGGGCGCTCGCGACGGTCGGCCTGCTCGCCGGCTCGGGCTACGTCGTGGACCGGGCCGCGTTCCGTCCCGGGCTCGGCGCCATCGCGGGCGTCCTCGCGGCGGTGGAGGTGCTCGCGTTCCTCCGCGGGCCGCTCCGCTACGGCGAGCGGCTCGTCGGCCACGACGCGGCGTTCCGCTCGCTCGGCCGGTGGCGCGTGTGGCTCTACGACCTCCTCGAACCGTTGGCGCCCGCGGGGCTGCAGGGGTGGCGGAGCGGCGACCTCCTCGCGCGCGTGACGGAGGACGTGGACACCCTCCAGGACCTCTACCTTCGCTGCCTCCTCCCGGTGTTCGTGACGGTCGCCGCCGCGACCGTCGCCGTCGTCCTCGTCGCCGTGGTGCTGCCCGTCGCAGGGGCGGTGCTCGGCGTGTCGCTCGTGGTCGCCCTCACGGCGGCGCCCGCGGCGGCCGTGCTTTCGGGAACCGCGCGGGGGCGTGAAGCGGAGCTGCGCGGTCGCCTCGCCGCAGAAGTGGTCGACCTGCTGCGGGGCGCGTCCGAGTTGCTCGCCTTCGGACGCGACGAGGCGGCGCTCGCAGCGATGGAGTCGACGCAGCGCGACCTCAACGCGATCGCCCGACGGCGGGCGTGGGCGACCGGGCTTTCGGGTGCGATCGTAACCCTGTGCCTCGGGGCTGCGGTGACGTCTGTCCTCGCGCTGGGCGTCGCCGCGTTGCGGGCACACCAGATGGGCCCCGCGATGCTGGCGGTGCTTCCCCTCGCCGCTGTCGGCGCCTTCGAGACGGTCCCTGCGATCTCCGTCGCGGCGCTGCGCGCCGTCGACGTCGTGGCGGCCGGGCGGCGGCTGTTGGACCTGTCGTCGACGCCCGTCCCCGTCAGCGAACCCGCACGTCCGAAGGACCTTCCCCCCTGCTCCCCCGCCATCGCCGTGCAGGGCGCAGGCCTCCGCTATGGCCCGGACCTGCCCTGGGCGCTCGACGGTATGGACCTCGACGTCGCCCCCGGAGAGCTGGTGGGCCTGGTCGGGGCGAGCGGTGCAGGCAAGAGCAGCCTCGTCCACGCGCTGCTCCGCTTCTGGCCGCTGCAGAGGGGGTCCGTCTCGCTCGGGGACGTCTCGCTCGACGACCTCCGCCAGGCCGACGTCCGCCGTGCGCTGGCACTCGTGGATCAGGAGGCGCACGTCTTCTCCGGGTCGGTTCGGACCAACGTCGCGCTCGGCAGGCCGAAGGCGAGCGACGCCGAGATCACCGACGCGCTGCGCCGGGCGCACCTGGCGGACTGGCTGGCCACCCTTCCCGAGGGCCTCGACACGCAGGTCGGCGAGGACGGCGCCCAGGTGTCGGGCGGGCAGCGGCGGCGCCTGGCGATCGCCAGAGCATTGCTCGTGCGCGCGCCGGTGCTCGTCCTCGACGAGCCGACTGCGGGTCTGGACCGCCGGAGCGGGACACGGCTCGTGGCGGACGTGGCCGAAGACGCCCGGGTTCATGGCACGAGCCTCCTGCTCGTGACGCACCGCGCAGAGGAGCTCGACCGCCTCGACCGGGTCGTCCTCATGACGAACGCCCGTGTCGCATCCGACGTTCCAGACGACTCGAGGGCCCAGCCGAGGACCATGTGAAGGTCTCCCACGTTGCGTATCGGTACGTGAGGGGCAGGTGTAGTTCGGGTACGGGGGACGGACGGGTGCGCCGAGCCGAGCTGAGCCGAGCCGAAGCGGGTGAACGACGAGAACCCCCGCTCGCCCCGAACGGCCTGGGGGGCGGGCACACCGTGCCGGGCTCGAACAGCTCAGGAGACTGCCATGACGCCACAAGCTTCAGCCCGACGCCCTGCGGCGGGGACCACCCTGCGCAGCGTCCAAGGTGGCCGCGGTGACGACGGCCCTTCGAGCCGCGAGGGACGCGGCAGCGGCCGCCGGCGGCCGGCGCTCGTGCCC
>DAIRCY010000022.1:0-264 GCA_036796435.1 Acidimicrobiales bacterium | reverse complement strand
TCCTGGAGAACCACTGCGCCGGCTTCGGGACCAACTCGACGCCCAACCACCTGCCTGCCGTAACAACCCCTGGGCACGGGTGGACAGCGGGCATGCCGGCGCTCGTGCCCGTGACCGGCGACGGTCGCGCCGGCGCGGGACGGATGCGCAAGGGCGAGACCCCGAAGGAACGGGGGGAGCGCACCCGGGCGCGGATCGCGGGCGCCGTGCTGGACCTGCTCACCGAGAGCGATCTGCCCCCCACGGCCAAGGAGGTGGCGGCGC
>DAIRCY010000021.1:0-31122 GCA_036796435.1 Acidimicrobiales bacterium | reverse complement strand
CGCCGGACCTGCCGGACTACGTGAAGTGGGCAGAAGCGATGGGCGCGGTGGGGCTTCGAGCCGAGACGCCCGAGGAGGTGGCGCCGGCGATCGAGAAGGCGAACTCCGTCGACGACCGCCCCGTCGTGGTCGACTTCCGCACGGACGCCTTCGAGAAGGTCTTCCCGATGGTTCCCGCCGGCGCCTCCAACGACGACATCGTCGTCCACCCCGAGCACTCCGTCCGGGCGGGGACCGAGCGGCTCGCGCAGGAACGGCTGGCAGCGGAGGCACGGCGGTGAGCGCGCCGGCGGTCACGGCCGAACGCCATCACATCCTCACGGTCCTCGTGGAGAACAAGGCGGGGGTGCTCGCGCGGGTCGCAGGCCTCTTCTCCCGGCGCGGCTTCAACATCTTCTCGCTGGCGGTCGCGCCGACCGACGACGACCGCTTCAGCCGGATCACCATCGTCGTCGACGTGGAGTCCGCCCCGCTCGAGCAGATCGTCAACCAGCTGGACAAGCTGGTGAACGTGGTCACCATCTCGGAGCTCGCGCCCGCCGCCGCCGTCCAGCGGGAGCTGCTGCTGGCGACGGTCGTCGCCGCGCCCGAGCAGCGCGCGCAGGTCATCCAGCTCGTCGGCGTGTTCGGCGGCGAGGTGGTCGACGTGGGCGCCGAACGGCTCACCGTGATGCTCGCAGGCCCTCCGGACAAGCTCGACGGCTTCGAGGGGCTGCTCGAGACCTACGACGTGCTGGACCTCCAGCGCACCGGGCGGGTGGCGCTGCCGAAGATCGACGTCCCGCCCCCGGTGCGACCGCGCCTCGTGCGCGCCGGCTGACCCGATCCCGACCGGACCCTCCCGACCGACCGACTCTCCCGACCGACCCACAGAAACCCGACCAGAAGGAGCGCACACCGATGGCGACCTTGTACTACGAGTCCGACGCCGACCCCGCCCTGATCCGCGCCCGCAAGGTCGCCATCCTCGGCTACGGCTCGCAGGGCCACGCCCACGCCCGCAACCTCGCCGATTCCGGCGTCGACGTGCGCGTCGGCCTGCGCGCCGGCTCGTCGAGCTGGAGCAAGGCGAAAGAAGCCGGGCTGGCGGTGACCTCCGTCGCCGCCGCCACGGCCGAGGCCGACGTCGTCGTGGTGCTCGTGCCCGACACCGAGCAGAAGGCCGTCTACGACGCCGAGGTCGCCCCGCACCTCGCCGCGGGCGACTGCCTCATGTTCGCCCACGGCTTCAACATCCGCTTCGGGCAGATCACCCCGCCCGAGGACGTCGACGTCGCCATGGTCGCCCCCAAGGGGCCGGGCCATCTCGTGCGCCGCACCTACACCGAAGGCGCGGGCGTGCCTTCCCTCGTGGCGGTGCACCAGGACGCGACCGGCTCGGCGCGGGCGCTCGCGCTGAGCTACGCCGACGCCATCGGCGCCACGCGGGCGGGAGTGCTCGACACGACGTTCGCCGAGGAGACCGAGACCGACCTCTTCGGGGAGCAGGCCGTGCTGTGCGGCGGGATGACGGCGCTCGTCACGGCGGGGTTCGAGACGCTCGTCGAGGCGGGCTACCAGCCGGAGTCGGCGTACTTCGAGTGCCTCCACGAGATGAAGCTCATCGTCGACCTCATGTACGAGCAGGGCATCTCGGGCATGCGGTACTCGATCTCGGACACCGCCGAGTACGGCGACCTCACCCGCGGGCCGAGGATCATCGACGAGCGGGTCAGAGAAGAGATGCGCCGGATCCTCGCGGACGTCCGCGACGGGTCGTTCGCCGAGGAGTGGATCGAGGAGAACCGCGCCGGGCGCCCGAACTTCGCGAAGCTGCGCGAGGAGGGGAAGCACCATCCGATCGAGCAAGTGGGCGCACGGCTGCGGGCGATGATGCCCTTCGTCTCCTCCGGCCGCGAGCGCGTCGAGGACGTGTCGGGGGGCTGACTAGGAGGCGAGTGCCCCCACCACGTGCGTGATGCACGCGCACAGGGCGGCGACGTCCTCGGGGTCGATCGAGGGGAACATCGCGATGCGGAGCTGGTTGCGGCCGAGCTTGCGGTATGGCTCGGTGTCGACGACGCCGTTGCGCCGGAGCACCTTCGCGATGGCCGACGCGTCTACGGCGTCCACGAAGTCGATGGTGCCGACCACGTGGCTCCGGTCGCGCGGTGTCTCGACGAACGGTCGTGCGAAACCCGACGCCTCGGCCCACGTGTAGAGGATCTCCGCCGACCGATCGCAACGCGAGGCCGTCCACTCGAGCCCGCCGTGCTCGAGCATCCAGTCGACCTGCTCGGCGAAGAGCAACAGCGTGGCGAGCGCGGGCGTGTTGTAGGTCTGGTCGAGCCGCGAGTTGTCGAGCGCGATCTTGAGGTCCAAGAACGGGGGCACCCAGCGGCCGCTCGCCGACAGCCGCTCGATCCGCTCGACGCCTGCGGGCGAGCAGCACGCCGCCCACAGGCCCCCGTCCGCGCCGAAGCACTTCTGGGGGGCGAAGTAGTACACGTCGAACTGGGCGGGGTCGACCCGCAGCCCTCCCGCCGCCGAGGTGGCGTCGACCGCCACGATCCCCTCGGCCGGGCCGCTTCGCCCCGAGGGGCGGCGGATCTCGGCCGCCACCCCGGTCGAGGTCTCGTTGTGCGTGAGGGCGTAGAAGTCGACGGCGGGGCTGGCGAGGGCGAGGGGACGGGTCCCGGCGGGGGACTCGATGATCTCGGGGTCCTTCAGGTGGGGGGCAGCCCTCACGGCGGCGGCGAACTTGGCGGAGAACTCCCCGAACGCCAGGTGCTGGCTCTGCTCGTCGATCAGCCCGAAGGTGGCGGCGTCCCAGAACGCCGTCGTACCCCCGTTTCCGAGCAGCACCTCGTACCCCTCGGGCAGCGAGAAGAGGCTCGAGAGGCCCTCGCGCAGCCTGCCCACCACGGCCTTCACCGGCTGCTGGCGATGGCTCGTGCCGAGGTAGGCGACCCCCGTGTCGACCAGCCTCCGGACGTGCGCGGGGCGGACCTTGGAAGGCCCCGAGCCGAAGCGGCCGTCCGACGGGAGGAGCGACGCGGGGATGGTGATGGCTGTCGGGTCGGGCGGGGTCACTATGAGATCATGGCATCCGTGACGACCACCGAGTTCCGCAGGATCGCCGCGCGCGCCGCCGCCGTGTCGCCATCGGCGACGTTGACGATCGACGCCAAGGCCAAGGCGCTGCAGGCGGCGGGGGAGCGCGTCATCGGCTTCGGCGCAGGCGAGCCCGACTTCCCGACGCCCGTGCACGTGGTCGACGCGGCCATCGCCGCGTGCCGCGACCCGCGCGCGCACCACTACACGCCGACCCCCGGCCTCCCCGAGCTGCGCGAGGCGATCGCGGCGAAGACCCGGCGCGACTCGGGCTACGAGGTGACCGCGCACCAGGTGCTCGTCACCAACGGCGGCAAGCAGGCCGTCGCCAACGCGTTCACCGTCCTTTGCGACCCTGGCGACGAGGTGCTCGTCTGCGCGCCGTACTGGACGACCTACCCCGAGTCCATCGCGCTGGCGGGCGGCGTGCCGGTGTTCGTGTTCGCCGGCGCGGACCAGGGGTTCAGGGTCACCGTCGACCAGCTCGAGGCGGCGACGACCCCGCGCACCAAGGCACTGCTCTTCGTCTCGCCGTCGAACCCGACTGGTGCCGTCTACCCGAAGGCGGAGATCGAAGAGATCGGCCGATGGGCGGCCGAACGCGGGCTGTGGGTGGTGACCGACGAGATCTACGAGCACCTCGTCTACGGCGACGCCGTCCAGCACTCCATGCCCGTCTGCGTGCCGGACCTCTCCGACAGGTGCATCGTGGTGAACGGCGTCGCCAAGACCTACGCGATGACCGGCTGGCGGGTCGGCTGGATGATCGGCCCCGTCGACACCGTCGTCGCCGCGTCCAACGTGCAGTCGCACGAGACGTCCAACGTCGGCAACGTCTCGCAGTTCGCGGCGCTCGCGGCGGTGAGCGGCGACCTCGAGGCGGTCACCGAGATGCGCCACGCGTTCGACCGGCGGCGGCGCACGATGGTCGAGATGCTCCGGGGCATCCCCGGGGTCGGCTGCGAGGAGCCGATGGGCGCCTTCTACGCCTTCCCCGACGTGCGGGCCCTCCTCGGCCGCGAGATCGGCGGCCGCCGGCCGGCCACGAGCGAGGAGCTCGCAGAGGTCTGCATCGACGTGGCGCGCGTGGCGGTCGTCCCGGGTGAGGCGTTCGGCGCGCCGGGCTACCTGCGGTTGTCCTACGCCGTCGGCGACGACGCGATGGTCGAGGGCGTGACCCGGCTCGCAGAGCTGTTCTCCGCAGCGAAGTAGCGGGCCGCGTCTCTGATGGCCCGCGTCCTCGTCACCGAGAAGATCGCCGATCGGGGGCTCGAGCTGCTCGCGGAGGCCGGCCACGAGGTCGACGTGCGCGAGGGACTCGGCCCCGACCAGCTCCTCGAGGCCGTCGCGGGGGCCCACGCCCTCATCGTCCGCTCGGCGACCAAGGTGACGGCGGACGTGCTCGCCGCAGGCACCGGACTGGTCGTCGTCGGGAGGGCGGGCGTCGGCCTCGACAACGTCGACGTCGAGGGGGCGACCGAGCGCGGTGTCATGGTGGTGAACGCCCCGACGTCGAACATCCTGTCGGTGGCCGAGCAGGCGATGGGGCTCCTCCTCGCGCAGGCGCGCAACATCCCCCAAGCCCACGCCGCCCTCGTGGCCGGCCGCTGGGAGCGCGCCAAGTGGGAGGGCGTCGAGCTGTACGGCAAGGTGCTCGGCATCGTCGGTCTCGGCCGCGCGGGCTCGTTCGTCGCGCAGCGCGCCGCGGCCTTCGGCATGCGCCTTTTGGGCTACGACCCCTACGTCTCGGCAGATCGCGCGCGTGCCCTCGGCGTCGAGCTGCGCTCGCTCGAAGAGCTGTTCGGCGAGTCGGACTTCGTGACCGTCCACGTGCCGAAGACCGCCGAGACGACGGGGCTCGTCGGCCGTGAGCTCCTCGCCAAGGCCAAGCGCGGCATCCGGATCGTGAACACCGCGCGCGGCGGCATCGTCGACGAAGAGGCCCTCTACGACGCCATCGTCGACGGCACGGTCGCGGGCGCCGCCCTGGACGTCTTTGCGACCGAGCCGCCGGGAGGCTCCCCCCTGTTCGGCCTCGACTCGGTCGTGGTCACGCCCCACCTCGGCGCCTCGACCGAGGAAGCCCAGGACAAGGCGGGGGTCACCATCGCCGAGCAGGTCCTCCTCGCGCTCGCAGGCGACTTCGTGCCATTCGCGGTCAACCTCGCCGCGACCGAGGTCTCGGACGCCGTCCGCCCCTTCATGCAGATGACCGAGCAGCTCGGGCAGCTCTTCGCGTGCCTGCACGAGCGGCTCCCCGACCGGATCGAGGTCGAGTACCGCGGCGAGCTCGCGGCGCACGCGACGGGGATCCTCACGCTCTGCGCCCTGAAGGGCCTCTTCGGCTCGACGGCGGACGAGCCCGTCTCCTACGTGAACGCGCCCCAGGTCGCAGAGCGCCGGGGCCTCTCGGTCGAGGCGATCTCCGCCCAGGCGTCCCCCTTCTACAAGAGCCTCGTCACGCTGCGCTCGGACGCCCACGCCGTCGCCGGGACGCTCGGCGGTCCGGGCGCGCGGCCCGAGCCGCGCATCGTGATGGTCGACGACCACACGCTCGAGGTGCCGCCGGCCGACCACATGCTCGTCGTGCACAACGACGACCGCCCCGGCATGATCGGCGTCGTCGGCATGGCGCTCGGCATCGCGGGGATCTCGATCTCCTCGATGGCCGTCGGGCCGAGCGCCGACGGCCACTCCGCCCTCATGGTGCTCTCGACCTCCGAGCCGGTCCCCGCCGACCTCGTCGAGCACCTCCGCCAGGGCGACGGCATCTTCGGCATCCACGCGGTCAGCCTGACCCGCTGACGCCGGCGCCGGCGCGCCGGCCGGAGGCCCCCGGAGCCCGCCGTAGTGTCGAGCGATGGCCGCCGAGGAGCTCGCAGACCGGCCGCTCACGGCCCCCCACCCGAGCCGGCTGCCGCCGAGCCATCCTCGCCGCGCGGAGATCCTGTCCCGTCACGCCGCCGCGCTCGAGGCGGGGGAGCCGACCTACGCCGATCCGGCGACGGGGCTCCTCGTGCTCACGGCCGCGTATCTCCGTGACCGCGGCTACTGCTGTGACAGCGGCTGCCGCCACTGCCCCTACGTCTCCTGACCGGTGGCCCAGCCCATCGCGCGCTGCACGGCGGCCAACCATCGTGCGTACGTCTCGTCAGCGGCCGTCCGGTCCGCGAGCGGCCCGTGCACCTCGTCGGGCTGCCACAGCGCCGCGGTCTCCTCGACCGATCCCCACACCCCTTCGGCCAACCCCGCAAGCAGCGCCGCGCCCAGGGCGGTCGCCTCGGTGCAGGCGGGCCGCACGACCTCGACCTGCAGCTGGTCGGCCTGCAGCTGGAGCAGCAGGGACATCACGGCCGCCCCGCCGTCCGCCCGGAGCTGCGGACACCGGATGCCGGTCGCCGCGGTCATCGCGTCGACCATGTCGCGCACCGAGTACGCCATCGCCTCGACGACGGCTCGGGCGAGATGGCGACGACCGGTCCCCCTCGTGATCCCGACGATGGTGCCCCGGGCGTCTGGGTCCCACCACGGACTGCCCAAGCCGGCGAACGCGGGGACGGCGACGAGCCCTGTCGTGTCGGGCACCGACCCGGCGAGCGCCCCCACCTCCTCCGGGGCGGCGACGAGCTGCAGCCCGTCGCGCAGCCACTCGATTGCCGCGCCGGCGGCGAAGGTCGACCCCTCGAGGGCGTACGCCGCGCCGCCGGGGCCGCGGCCGCCGAGGTCCCAGGCGACCGTCGTCAGCAGGCCGTCAGCAGTCGGGGGACGCACCGGTCCTGCGTAGGACAGGACGAAGCTTCCGGTCCCGTACGTCACCTTTGCCATCCCGACGTCGACGCACGCCTGGCCGAACAAGGCGGCCTGCTGGTCCCCGACGACCGCCGACACGCCGACGCCGTCGAGGACGCTGGTCCCGGGGGCGGCGCCGCTCGCGACCGTGCCGAACCTGCCGCAGGTCGGCCTCACCTCGGCGAGCGCGCCGACCGGCACGCCGAACAGCGCGCAAAGCTCCTCGGACCATCTTTCGGCGTCGATGTCGTACAGAAGGGTGCGCGACGCGTTCGACGGGTCGGTCGCGTACGCGCCCCCGTGGGTGCCACCCGTCAGGTTCCACACCAGCCAGGCGTCGACGGTGCCGAGCGCCAGGTCGAACGGGCGGTCGATGCCGCCCTCGCCGAGCATCCACTCGAACTTGGTGGCCGAGAAGTACGGGTCGAGCACGAGGCCCGTGGTCCTGCGCACCGTCTCGGTGTGGCCGTCGGCGACGAGCGCCGCGCAGCGCGACGCAGTCCGCCTGTCCTGCCAGACGATCGCCGGGCCCAAGGGGCGGCCGGACCGCCGATCCCACGCGACGGCGGTCTCGCGCTGGTTCGTGATCCCGACCGCGGCGCAGGCGACGTGCTCGTCGGCCAGCCAGGCGCACACGTCGTGGAGCGTCTCTTGCACACCGGCCCAGATCTCGTCGGGGTCGTGCTCGACCCGGCCCGGGCGTGGGAAGTGCTGGACGAGCGCGGTGTGCGCGACGCGGCGCACGGAGCCGGACTCGTCGAAGGCCAGCGCGCGGACGCTGGTGGTCCCGGCGTCGATCGCGACCACGACAGCCACGCGCGCCACGCTACCGGCGCACCCGTCGGGGCTTCGGGGGCAGCACGCCCCCTCCTCGTCGTGCGGTAGGTACCCTGTGACGGCGGCGATGCTGGAGCGCCGGACGAGCGGAGGGACCCTGTTGGCACAGGCGTTGTCGGTCGACTGGCCGGCACTGCGGGCGGAGGCGGCAGCTGCGGCGGCCCGGGCGTACGCGCCCTACTCGCGCCTCACCGTCGGTGCCGCCGGGCTCACCGATGCCGGCAGCGTGGTCACGGGCTGCAACGTGGAGAACGCCTCCTACGGCCTCACGCTGTGCGCCGAGTGCGGCCTCGTCTCCGCCCTGCACGCAAGTGGGGCGGAGCGGCTCGTCGCCGTGAGCATCGTCGCCGGCGACGGACGGCCGCTCGCCCCGTGCGGCCGGTGCCGCCAGCTCCTGTTCGAAGCCGGAGGTGAGGGACTGCTCGTCGACGGCGGCGACGGCGCCGAGCCGGTGGTCCTCGGCGCGCTGCTGCCCGGCGCCTTCGGCGGCCCGGACCTCGCGGCGCGCCGCGAGCCCCCGGCCGGCGGTGCCCCGGGCCCGATCGGCGGCCCGACGTGACAAGCGGTCCCTCCGGGCAAGCCCGTGCCTACGGGGTGGTCGAGCTCATCCGCCGGAAGCGTGACGGCGGCCGGCTCGACCCTGCGGAGATCGGCTGGCTCGTCGACGCCTACGCCCGGGACGCCGTGCCCGACTACCAGATGGCCGCGTTCTTGATGGCCGCATTCTTCGCGGGGCTCGACCGCAACGAGCTCGGCGCGATGACCTCGGCCATGGTGGCCTCCGGCGAACGGCTCGACCTCGAAGGTCTCGCTCGCCCGACGGTGGACAAGCACTCGACGGGCGGCGTCGGTGACAAGGTCTCCCTCGTGCTCGCTCCTCTGCTGGCATGCATGGGAGCCTGCGTCCCGCAGCTCTCGGGGCGTGGGCTCGGGCACACCGGCGGCACGCTCGACAAGCTCGAGTCGATCCGGGGGTTCCGGAGCGCGCTGTCGCCGGCGGAGGTGCGCGACGTGCTGGAGAAGGTCGGCTGCGTCATCTGCGCGGCGGGCCCGAACCTGGCACCGGCGGACCGCAAGCTCTACGCGCTGCGGGACGTGACGGGGACCGTCGAGTCGATCCCGCTCATCGCCAGCTCGATCATGTCCAAGAAGATCGCGGAGGGCACCGCGGCCCTCGTGCTCGATGTCAAGGTCGGCTCGGGCGCCTTCATGCCCGACCTCTCCCGCGCCCGGGAGCTTGCCGAGACGATGGTCCGGATCGGGGTGGAGCGCGGGCTGAAGATGTCGGCAGTCCTCAGCCGCATGGACGAGCCGCTCGGCCGGGCGGTCGGCAACGCGGTGGAAGTCGAAGAGTCGGTGGCGACCCTTTCGGGGAACGGGCCCGACGACCTCGTCGAGCTGACCGTCGCTCTCGGCGTCGAGATGTCGATGCTCGCGGGTCTCCAGCCCGGCGCCTCGGCGGAGGTTCGCGCGGGTGCGTTGCGCGCCGCACTCGGGGACGGTCGCGCGCTCGAGGTCTTCCGCGAGATGGTGCGTGCGCAGACAGGGGATCCCGACGCCCCGCTCCCCACCGCTTCGCACCGGCGGGTGGTACCTGCCGTCTCGGGCGGGTTCCTGCGGTCCATGGACGCCCGGCAGGTCGGCGTCGCGGCATGGCGGCTCGGTGCAGGCCGCGCGAAGAAGGAAGACCCGGTGAGCCCGTCGGCGGGCGTGCTGTGCCTCCGCAAGCCGGGCGAGGAGGTGAAGGCCGGTGAGCCGGTGTGCGAGCTGCGGGCCGACGAGCCTGCACTGCTCGAGCAGGTGGCCGCCCAGCTCGCCTCGGCCGTGGAGATCGCACCCGAGCCTCCGGCGCCGCGCCCGATCGTCCTCGAGGTGATCCGCTCGTGAGCGGGCCGGCGGAGCGGGAGACGGCGGTGCCGACGCTCGAGGAGATCCTCCGGGCGCCCAAGGTCCTCCTCCACGACCACCTCGACGGCGGGCTGCGCCCTCAGACCGTCGTCGACCTCGCCCGGGAGACCGGCTACGGCGGTCTGCCCACCACCGACGTCGAAGAGCTGTCGAAGTGGTTCCGTGCGGGAGCAGCACGCGGAGATCTCGGTCTCTACCTGGAGGGGTTCGCCCACACCGTCGCGGTGATGCAGACGCGTGACGCCCTCGTGCGGGTGGCCGCCGAGTGCGCGCAGGACCTCGCGGACGACGGCGTCGTCTACGCGGAGGTGCGGTTCGCCCCCGAGCTCCACACCGCCGAGGGGCTCACGGAGGCAGAGGTCGTCGACGCGGTGCTCGAAGGGTTTCGCGAGGGCAGCGCCGGGCGGAGGATCCGCCTCTACGCTCTTCTGACCGCGATGAGGACCGCCGCGCGCTCGCTCGAGATCGCAGAGCTCGCGGTGCGCTACCGCGACCGCGGCGTCGTCGGCTTCGACATCGCGGGCGCCGAGAAGGGCAGCCCGCCGACCGAGCACCTGGCCGCGTTCCAGTACGTCCAACGCGAGAACTTCCACATCACGATCCACGCGGGGGAGGGGTTCGGTCTCCCCTCCATCTGGGAGGCGATGCAGATCTGCGGCGCGGACCGGCTCGGGCACGGCGTCCGCATCGTCGACGACATCGAACGGCACCCGGACGGCTCGGTCACTCTCGGGCGCCTCGCGAGCTACGTCCGCGACCGGCGCGTGCCGCTCGAGATGTGCCCGACCTCCAACGTGCACACGGGCGCGGCCCACACTCTGTCGGACCACCCGATCGGGTTGCTGCGCTCGCTGTTCTTCCGCGTCAGCGTCAATACGGACAACCGGCTCATGAGCGGCGTCTCGATGTCCTCGGAGCTCCACGACGTCGCGGAGACCTTCGGCTACGGCTGGAACGACCTCGAATGGCTCACCCTCAACGCGATGAAGAGCGCCTTCGCGCACTTCGACGAGCGGCTCGGACTCATCAACGGCGTGATCAAACCGGGGTTCGCCGAGGCGCGAGCGGCGTCGGGCACTCCCTGAACGGCCGGGGAAGACCCCGCGACTCGGAGAAGTACGCTGGCGACGATGGAGGGTGGAGGAGCGACCCGTGCGGCACCGCGTGGCTCCTCCCGTGGCTCCTCCCCTCAGGCCTCGACGGCGGCACCGACGGACGCATCGGTCCGGTCCGCCCGGGCAGTGACCGCACCGCTCGCCGGACCCTGGTCTCCTGACATCGCCACCTCTGACGCCGCGCTGCGCAGGTTCCTCCACGGCCTCCCCGGCGTCGACCAGGTCGGCGCGGAGGCGCGGGCCGCGATGCTCGCCGGCCGGTCGATCAAGCGCGAGGCGAAGCTCTGGGCGCTCGATCGGGCCATCTCCATGATCGACCTGACCACGCTCGAAGGCGCGGACACTCCCGGCAAGGTGGCCGCGATGTGCGCGAAGGCCCGCCATCCGGACCCGACCGACCCCACGGTGCCGCCGGTCGCCGCCGTGTGCGTCTACCCGGACCTCGTCGGCCTCGCGGCCGAGCACGTGGCCGGCAGCCCCGTCGCCGTGGCCTCGGTTGCGACCGCCTTCCCCTCGGGCCGCGCGTCGATCGACGTGAAGCTCGCCGACCTGCGCGAGGCGCTCTGTGCCGGCGCGGACGAGATCGACATGGTCATCGACCGGGGCGCGTTCCTCTCCGGCCGTTACGGCCAGGTGTACGAGGAGGTGCGAGCGGTGCGCGAGGCGGCCGGCCACGCGCGCCTGAAGGTCATCTTGGAGACCGGCGAGCTGGCGACCTACGACAACGTCCAGCGTGCGGCGTGGCTGGCGATGCTGGCCGGAGCGGACTTCGTCAAGACGTCGACCGGGAAGGTGGCGCCGGCAGCCACGCGGCCCGTCGCGGTCGTGCTCCTTGCCGCGGTGCGCGACTTCGTGCGTGCCGGCGGCCGGCGCGTCGGGGTGAAGGTCGCCGGCGGGGTCCGGACCGCCAAGGAGGCGATCTCGTACCTCGTGATCGCAAGGGAGACCGCAGGCGAGGAGTGGCTCACGCCCGCAGCGCTGCGGATCGGTGCCTCGTCGCTCTTGAACGACCTGCTGATGCAGCGCGAGAAGCAGCGTACGGGCATCTACGCCGGCCACGACTACTTCACGACCGACTGATCGTGGTGCTCGTGGTGCTCGGAGGGCTCCGGAGGACGAGATGACCGACGTGGACCAGCAGGCGGCGGCGCTCCGCGCGCCCGTCTTCGAGTACGCGCCCGCCCCCGAGTCGCGCGACCTCGTGCGGCTCGATGCCGAGTACGGGCTCTTCGTCGGCGGCGACTTCCGGCCGGCGGCGTCCGGCCGCACGTTCCCCACCGTCAACCCGGCCACCGAAGAGCAGCTCGCCTCGGTCGCCGACGCCGGCCAAAAGGACGTCGAAGAGGCCGTCGCGTCGGCGCGGTCGGCCTACGAGAACGGCTGGGGCAAGATGCGCGGCCGCGAGCGCGCCAAGTACCTCTTCCGCATCGCCCGGATCATCCAGGAGCGCGCCCGGGAGCTCGCCGTCTTGGAGTCGCTCGACAACGGCAAGCCCATCCGCGAGTCGCGCGACGTGGACGTGCCGCTCGCGGCGGCCCACTTCTTCTACTACGCAGGGTGGGCCGACAAGCTCGAGCATGCCGGCTTCGGCCCCTCGCCGCGCCCGCTCGGTGTCGCCGGCCAGGTCATCCCGTGGAACTTCCCGCTGCTCATGGCCGCCTGGAAGCTCGCGCCGGCGCTCGCGACCGGCAACACCTGCGTGCTGAAGCCGGCCGAGACCACGCCGTTGTCCGCGCTCTTCCTCGCAGGGATCTGCCAGGAGGCGGACCTGCCGCCGGGGACGGTGAACGTCCTGACCGGCGCCGGGGCGACGGGTGCCGCGCTGGTCTCCCATCCCGGCATCGACAAGGTCGCCTTCACCGGCTCGACCGAGGTCGGAAAGGAGATCCGCAGGGCCGTCGCCGGCACCGGGAAGCGCCTCACCCTGGAGCTCGGCGGAAAGGGTGCCAACATCGTCTTCGAGGACGCGCCCGTCGATCAGGCGGTCGAGGGGATCGTCAACGGGATCTACTTCAACCAGGGCCACGTCTGCTGCGCAGGCTCGAGGCTCTTGGTGCACGAGCCCGTCGCGGACCTCGTCCTCGACCGGCTCCGCGAACGTCTCGCCACCCTTCGCCTCGGAGACCCGCTCGACAAGAACACCGACATCGGCGCGATCAACTCGCCAGAGCAGCTCGCGAAGATCCGCCGGCTCGCCGACTCGGGGACCGAGGAGGGGGCGGAGCGGTGGTCCGCGCCCTGCGTGCTGCCCGAGCGCGGCTTCTGGTTCCCCCCGACGCTCTTCACCGGCGTCAGCCAGTCACACCGGATCGCCCGCGAGGAGATCTTCGGCCCCGTGCTCTCGGTGCTCACCTTCCGCACCCCCGCCGAAGCCGTCGAGAAGGCGAACAACACCCCCTACGGGCTCTCTGCGGGCGTGTGGACGGAGAAAGGCAGCCTCATCTTGTGGATGGCCCAGCATCTCGAGGCGGGGGTCGTCTGGGCCAACACCTACAACCGCTTCGACCCTGCGAGCCCGTTCGGCGGCTACCAGGAGTCCGGGTTCGGCCGGGAGGGCGGCCGGCATGGCTTGGAGGCGTACCTCGATGTCTGAGCGGCCTCGCGCACACGGTGCGCCCCCCGGCACGCCGGCACGCGCCGCCCACACCGGCACGCGCGCCGAGGTCCGCAAGACCTACAAGCTCTTCGTCGGCGGCGCCTTCCCCCGCTCGGAGTCCGGGCGCTCCTACCTCGTCCGTGGCGCCGACGGCGCTCCCCTCGCCAACGCCTCCCTCGCGTCGCGAAAGGACGCCCGCGACGCCGTGGTCGCGGCACGCCGCGCGCTCGGCGGCTGGGCGGGCGCGACCCCCTACAACCGCGGGCAGGTGCTCTACCGCGTCGCCGAGATGCTCGAGGCGCGGCGAGCACAGTTCGCCGGCGAGGTGTCGGCGGCAGAGGGGCTGGGAGCGCCTGCCGCGCGCCGGGTCGTCGAGAGATCGGTCGACCGGCTCGTGTGGTACGCGGGGTGGGCGGACAAGCTCGCGCAGGTGTTGGGCGCGTCCAACCCCGTGGCGGGCCCCTACTTCAACTTCTCGGTGCCCGAGCCGACGGGAGTCGTGGCCGTCGTCGCGCCCCGGCGCTCGTGCCTCCTCGGGCTCGTGAGCGTGCTCGCACCGGTGATCGTGACCGGCAACACCGCCGTCGTGGTCGCGAGCGAGACCGGCCCGCTGCCCGCGGTGAGCTTCGCCGAAGTGCTCGCCACCGCCGACGTCCCCCCCGGTGTCGTCAACGTGCTGACCGGGCGGACGGGGGAGCTGGCTCCGGTGCTGGCCGCCCACATGGACGTGGACGCCCTCGACCTCACGGGCGTGGACCCCGGCGGACGGACCGAGCTCGAACGGCTCGCGGCGGCAAACCTGAAACGCGTGCTCGCTGTGGACGAGGACCCGGCGCAACCCCCGACGATGACCAGGATCAGGGCGTTCGTCGAGATCAAGACGGTCTGGCATCCCGTCGGGACCTGACTTCCTTCACCCGATCGCAAGAATGTGCCAGGATACGCCGTCGGACGCTCGCAGAGCGGCGCAGGCGGATCGAAGTCACCCAAAGGGGGCGGCGTGAGACATACGTTGAGACTGTCGGTTGCGTTGGCAGGGGCGCTGGCACTCGGGGCGGGGAGCCTCGTCGGAGCGACGAGCGCGGGCGCGTCGGGCAACGGCGCGTCGTCCAGGCACTCCTCGCACACGGCGAAGGCCCCGTCGAAGTTCGTCGGCTGCATGGTCACCGACACCGGCGGCATCGACGACCGTTCCTTCAACGCGTCGTCGTGGGCGGGCATGCTGGCAGCGAAGAAGGCCGACAAGAAGATCTCGGTGAAGTACCTCCAGTCGAAGTCGACAAGCACATACGTCCCGAACATCGACGCCTTCATCCAGCAGAAGTGCGGGATCATCGTGACGGTCGGCTTCCTCATGGGCACAGCGACCCTTGCAGCCGCCAAGGCGCACCCGACACAGAAGTTCGCGATCGTCGACTACACGTACACACCTCCGATGAGCAACATCGACACGCTGGTGTTCAACACGGTCCAAGACGGGTTCCTCGGCGGCTACCTCGCGGCCGGCATGTCGAAGACCGGCAAGGTCGCCACCTACGGCGGCATGAAGCTGCCCACCGTCACGATCTACATGGACGGGTTCTGGGACGGCGTCCAGTACTACAACAAGAAGAACCACAAGCACGTGCAGGTGCTCGGCTGGTCGGAGAAGAGCCAGACGGGGTCGTTCACGGGCACATTCACCAACCAGACCAAGGGAGCCACACTCGCCAAGACCTTCATCGCCGAGGGCGCGGACATCATCTTCCCGGTCGCCGGCAACGTCGGCCTCGGGAGCGCCAAGGCGGTGCAGCAGGCGGACCAGAGCGGCGGCCACGTCAGCATGCTCTGGGTGGACACCGACGGCTGCATCAGCGCGGCCAGCTACTGCAAGTACTTCATCTCGAGCGTGACCAAGGGCATCGTGGCCGCGGTGAAGACGGCGGTCGTCTCCGCGGCACACGGCACGTTCAAGGGCGGCAACTACATCGGGACCCTGAAGAACCACGGGGTGCTGCTCTCACCGTTCCACCAGTGGACAAAGAAGGTGCCCAAGAAGCTGAAGAAGCAGCTCAAGCAGATCCAGAAGGGCATCATCAGCGGCAAGATCAAGACGCCGACGAAGAGCCCCGTCTGAGCCGACGGGCGAGTACCGCCCCGCTCCCTCTGTCCCCCGCGTGAGGAGGGCACGTTGGAACTGAAGCTGCGGGGGATCACGAAGCGGTTCGGCAGCCTCGTCGCCAACGACCAGATCGACCTCGACGTCGCCACCGGCGAGATCCACGCGCTGCTCGGCGAGAACGGCGCGGGCAAGACGACGCTCATGAACGTGCTGTACGGGCTCACCCGGCCCGACAGCGGGACGATCGAGCTCGATGGCCGCGAGGTGCACTTCAAGAGCCCGAAGGACGCGATCGACGCCGGCATCGGCATGGTGCACCAGCACTTCATGCTGGTGCCGGTGTTCACGGTGGCCGAGAACGTCGTGCTCGGAAAGGAGCCGACGAGGCCGCTCGGCCTGCTCGACCGTCGCCGGGCGCGACGCGAGGTCCGGGAGCTCTCGAACCGTTACGGGCTCGCCGTCGACCCGGACGCCTATGTGGAGCACCTCCCGGTCGGCGTCCAGCAGCGGGTGGAGATCGTGAAGGTCCTCGTGCGCCAAGCCGACCTGCTCATCCTCGACGAGCCGACCGCCGTCCTCACGCCCAACGAGACCGAAGAGCTCTTCCGCATCATGCGCGAGCTCAGGGAGTCGGGAAGGTCCATCCTCTTCATCAGCCACAAGCTGAAGGAGGTCCAGGCGGTCGCCGACACGGTGACGGTGCTCCGCCGGGGACGGGTCGTCGGATCTCCGCCCCCCAGCGCGACGGACGCCGAGCTGGCTTCTCTCATGGTCGGGAGGGCGGTCGAGCTCCGGGTGCACAAGGACGTGGCGAGCCCGGGCGACGTCGTCCTCGTGGTCGACGACCTCGCCGTGCTCGACGAGACCGGCAGGCTCGCGGTCGACGGCGTGAGCCTCGAGGTCCGTGCGGGGGAGATACTCGGGATCGCGGGCGTCCAGGGGAACGGGCAGACCGAGCTGTGCAAGGCGCTCATGGGGCTCCTCCCCGTCCAGCGCGGCCGGGTCTCGCTCGACGGGAGGGACCTCACGCGCGCGTCGACCCGCGACGTGCTGGAGGCCGGCGTCAGCTACATCCCCGAGGACCGCCAGGAAGACGGGCTGGTCGAGAGCTTCAGCGTGGCGGAGAACCTCGTGCTCGATCTCTACCACCGCGCGCCCTACGCGTCGGGGATCAGCCTGCATCCCGAGCGCGTACGCGACTCAGCGCGCCGGCACATGGCCGAGTTCGACATCAGGGCCGGCTCGATCGACGTACCGGTCAAGACGCTCTCGGGCGGCAACCAGCAGAAGGTGATCGTCGCCAGGGAGCTGAGCCGCAAGACCCGCCTGGTCCTCGCCAACCAGCCGACCCGGGGGCTCGACGTCGGCTCGATCGAGTTCGTCCACCGCCGGATCGTCGCGGAACGCGACGCCGGCTCTGCGGTGCTCATCGTCTCGACCGAGCTCGACGAGGTCTACGCCCTGGCGGACCGGATCGCGGTGATGTACGAGGGGAAGATCGTGGGCATCGTGCCGCCGACGATCCCGGCGACCGAGCTCGGCCTCCTGATGGCCGGCGCGGTGCGGCCGGCATGACCAGCGACGTGGCGCTCGAGGCCGGCGAAGCCCGCGAGCCCGACGAGTCGTTGCCGGCCGGAGCGGGAGGCGCCGGCGGTGGCGGCAACGGCGAGGAGCGCAGGTTCGCCCAGGTGCTCCTCGACGCGGTCACTCGCGGCAATTCCTTCGTGGTGACGGCCCTCGCGTTCGTCTCGGCCATCGTGGTCGGCGGGCTGATCATCTCTTTCACCAACGCGACGGTGCTGCACGCGTGGAGCAACCTCTTGTCGGCACCGGGGAAGGCGTTCGCCACGGCCTGGGACACGGCCAGCGGCGCGTACGTGGCGATGTTCGAGGGCGCGATCTTCAGCCCGCACACCGTCTCTTCGGCTTTCCACGGCGGGTCGGTCGCCGCCGTGTTCGGCCCGTTGTCCGAGACCGCGGTCAATGCGACGCCCATCATCCTCACCGGGCTCGCCGTGGCCATCGCATTCCGGGCCGGGCTCTTCAACATCGGGGCCGCGAGCCAGCTCATCGGCGGCGCGATGATCTCGGGTTGGATCGGCTTCGCGGTGCACCTGCCCGTCGTGATCCACGTCGTCGTGGCCGTCGCCGGTGGCATCGTGGGAGGCGCGATCGTCGGCGGGTTCGTCGGGTTCCTCAAGGCGAGGACGGGCGCTCACGAAGTCATCGTCACCATCATGTTGAACTACGTGATGGAATACCTGCTCGTCTACCTGCTGGGGCTGACGGCCTTCCGGCGCCCGGGCAACCCCAACCCGATCAGCCCCCCCATCGCGGGCAACGCGGTCCTCCCGCACCTCTTCGGCTCATCGCTGCGCGTGAACGTCGGCTTCGTGATCGCCCTCGCCGCGGCCGCGGCGACCTGGTGGCTGCTCAACCGGACGACGACGGGCTTCGAGCTGCGGACCGTCGGCTCCAATCCGAGAGCAGCACGGAGCGCGGGCATGTCCACCGAGCGGTCGTGGATCGTCGTGATGGTCGTCGCCGGTGCCCTCGCCGGGCTCGCCGGGGCGACGATCGTGCAGGGAACCAACTTCGACCTCGCCCCCCAGATCTACGGCACATACAACGTGTACGCGATCACCGTCGCCCTCCTCGGGCGGGCGAGCCCCGGAGGCACGGTGCTCGCATCGCTCCTCTTCGGTGCCCTGCGCGCGGGCGGGGTGGCGATGCAGGCGTCGACGCAGGTCCCGGTGGACATCGTCACGGTCATCGAGGCCCTGATCGTGCTCTTCGTCGCCGCGCCCCCCCTCATGCGGGCGATCTTCCGGCTGCGCCCACCACGCGCGGGCGGGGCCGGCCAGCTCGAAGCCAGGGGGTGGGGCGGATGACCGTGACCCCGGCCACCCTCCTCTCGACGAGGCGGACGTTCGTGGTCGAGCGCCGCTACGTCATCGGCGGCCTGCTCTTCGTCCTCGGGCTCCTCGACGCCCTGGTGTTCGGGTACATGGCTCCCAAGGGGCATGCCGTGTTCACGTTCACGCTGACAGGCGCCGCCGTGAACGTGTCGAAGCTGACGGTGACACCTCGACCCGTCTCCCTCGCCCTCGGCGCGCTCAGCTGCGTGATCGGGGCAGGGTTCGCGGCGTTCCCCCTCGCCAAGCGCGTCCGGAGGCTCGCCGCCGGCGTGGGCGCCGTCGCCTTCGTGGTGGCGTTCTTGTGCTGGGCAGACGCCGGCCGTTTTCCTCTTCCGTTCACCTCGCTCCTCGCCACGACGGTCACCTCGTCCATCCCGCTCGTCCTCGGCGCGCTGTCGGGATGCCTGTGCGAGCGAGCGGGCGTCATCAACGTGGCGATCGAAGGCCAGTTGCTCACCGGGGCCTTCGGGGCCGCGGTGGTCGCGAGCGCGTTCGGCTCGCTGTGGCTCGGCCTGCTCGCCCGGCCGCTCTTCGGCATCCTCATTGCCGCGCTGCTCGGGGTCTTCGCGATCCGCTACCGGGTCGACCAGATCGTGCTCGGCATCGTGCTCGACCTCTTCGCGGCGGGGATCACCTCCTACTTCTACGACGCGGCCCTCGTGCCGTTCGCGAACCGCCTCAACTCGCCTGCGACGTTCGGCGCCTACAAGATCCCGCTCCTCGGCGACATCCCCATCGCCGGCCCGGTGCTGTTCAACTCGACGATCTTCCTCTACATCACCTACGTCGCGATCTTCCTCGTGCAGGTCGGCCTCTTCTCGACCCGCTGGGGCCTGCGAGTGCGCTCGGTCGGCGAGCACCCGACGGCTGCGGACACCGTGGGGATCAACGTGCTCGGGACGCGGTGGCGCAATGTCCTCCTCGGAGGTGTCCTCGCCGGCATCGGTGGCGCGTACCTCACGATCGGCTCGGTGGGGGCATTCGGCAAGACAATGTCCTCGGGGCTCGGCTTCATCGCCCTCGCCGCGATGATCTTCGGGCGGTGGACGCCGCTCGGCGGCACCGCGGCGGCGCTCCTCTTCGGGTTCATGTCGGCGTTGGCCGGCGTGCTCGGGACGATCAACGCCCCGATCCCCTCCGACATCCTGCTCATGTTCCCCTACATCGCGACGATCGTCGCGGTGGCCGGGCTCGTCGGCAGGGGCAGGCCGCCCAAGGCCGACGGCCAGCCGTACGTGAAGACGTGACGTCACCGGCGCCCGACCCCTACGCCCTCGCACGCGCGGCGGCGGCCAAGCTCGCCTGCGCGACCGGCATCGAGCGCCACGACGTGGCGGTCGTCCTCGGCTCGGGCTGGTCGCCGGCCGCCCATGAGATCGGCACCACCGAGGCCGAGGTCGAGATGACCGAGCTCGGCGGCTTCCCGTCCCCCACGGTCGCCGGGCATGCCGGGACCGTCCGCTCCGTGAGCGCAGGCGGCCGACGCGTGCTCGTGCTCGCCGGCCGTGTCCACCTCTACGAGGGCCACGCGCCCGCCGCGGTGGTGCACGGGGTGCGGACCGCGGCCGCCGCCGGGTGCCGCGCCGTGGTGCTCACCAACGCGGCGGGCGCTGTCAACCCCGCCTACCGCGTCGGCCAGACCGTGCTGATACGCGACCACCTGAACCTGACCGCTGCCTCTCCGCTCGAAGGACCGCCGCCGCCGGCGGGCTACGGGCTCCCGTTCGTCGACCTCACCGACCTCTACAGCGCACGGCTCCGCGCGCTCGCGCGCGGCGTGGACCCGACGCTTGCAGAAGGCGTCTACGCCGGGTTGCGGGGCCCGCACTACGAGACGCCCGCGGAGATCGCGATGCTCGACTCGAGCGGCGCGGACCTCGTCGGCATGTCCACCGTGCTCGAGGCGATCGCGGCACGGCACCTCGGGATGGAGGTGCTCGGCGTCTCGCTCGTCACCAACGCCGCCGCCGGGCGAACGGCTGCTCCGCTCGACCACGCCGGGGTGGTCGCGACCGGCAGGGCCGCGGCCGGGAGCGTCGGGCGCCTCCTCGCGGCGGTGGTCTCGTCGCTGTGAGCGGGCTGCTGGCCGCAGCCCGGGCCTGGGCCGCCGAGGACCCCGACGAGGCCGACCGCGAGGAGATCGAGCGGCTGCTCGCAGATCCCGGTGAGGCTGCCAGGGCCGACCTCGAGGACCGGTTCGCCGGCCGGCTCCGCTTCGGCACGGCGGGGCTGCGCGGCCCTGTCGGCGCCGGGCCCAACCGCATGAACCGCGCGGTCGTCCGCCAGACCACGGCGGCCCTTGCCCGGTGGCTCGACGAGCACCGGCCCGAGGCACGGCGGGCGGGTGTCGTCGTGGGATGCGATGCCCGCCACCGGTCGCTCGAGCTCGCCGACGAGGCGACCGCCGTGCTCGCCGGTCACGAGATTCCCGTGCACCGGCTCCCGGACCGGCGGCCGACGCCGCTCCTCGCCTTCGCCGTCCGGCACCTCGGCGCTGCCGCGGGCGTGATGATCACGGCGAGCCACAATCCGCCGCAGGACAACGGGTACAAGCTGTACCTGGGCGACGGCGCACAGATCGTGCCGCCGGTCGACGCGGAGATCGAGGCGCTCATCGAGCGCGTCGGTCCCCTCTCCGAGGTGCGTACCGCCCGCCCGTCCAGCCCGCTCGTCGTGTCCCACGGCGAGGAGGTGGCCGAGGCCTACCTGCGTGCCGCCGTCGCGGCGGTGCCCGCCGGGCTCGAGCCCGCACGGCCCCTCTCGGTCGTCTACACGGCGATGCACGGGGTCGCAGGCGACCTCTTCGGCGACTCTCTCCGCGTGGCGGGCTACCCCGCCCCCGTGGTGGTCGCGGCGCAGGCAGCCCCGGACCCGGACTTCCCGACCGTCGCCTTCCCCAATCCCGAGGAGCCCGGGGCGCTCGACCTCGCCTTCGCAGAGGCTCGGCACACCGGCGCGGACCTCGTCTTCGCCAACGATCCGGACGGCGACCGGCTCGCGGTGGCGGTGCCGGACGCGGCGGTGCCGCAAGGGTGGCGCCGGCTCACCGGCGACGAGGTCGGCGTGGCGCTCGGCGCCTACGTGCTCGGCCGGCTGCGTGCCGGCTGGCGCCCCCCGGGGGACCTCGGGGCGCGCCCGCTCGTCGCGGCGTCGGTCGTCTCGTCGAGCATGCTCGAGAAGGTCGCCGCCAGCTCCGGGGTCCCGTTCGTGGCCACGCTGACGGGTTTCAAGTGGATCGTGCGGGCCGTCGACGCCGTCCCGGGGAGCCGCCTCGCCTTCGGCTACGAGGAGGCGCTCGGCTACGTCGTGGGAGACGCCGTGCGCGACAAGGACGGCATCGTCGCGGGCCTCGCCTTCCTCGCAATGGCCGGCGATCTGAGGGCGCGAGGGACGACGGTTGCCGGCTACCTCGCGGAGCTCATGCGTCGTCACGGCGTGCACCGCACGGCGCAGCACTCGGTCGCCACGCGCGACCCGGGCGAGCGGATGGCGCGCCTGCGGGCACGGCCGCCCGGGGAGATCGCCGGCTTGCCGGTCGTGCGTGCGCTCGACCTCGCCCGCGGTACCCCCTGGCAGGAAGGTCTTCCCGCTCTCCCGCCTGCCGACGTGCTCGCCTTCTGGCTCGGGACCGGCGCGCGCGTGCTCGTCAGGCCGAGCGGCACGGAGCCGAAGCTGAAGAGCTACGTGGAGGTGGTCCGGGTGGTCGAGGACGACGATCTCGACGGCGCCATGGCGGCCGCGTCGGACGAGCTCATAGACATCGGCGCGGCGCTGCACCCCCTCCTCGCCGGCTGAGCGGCGCGGGACGCCGTGCGCGTCGGGGACGCCGCGGGCGTCGGGGCTCCGGGGGTTCCCACGCCCGGTGACTGGGTAACTCCCCTTGCGTGGCGGTGAAGGCGGAGCGGGCATCGCGGGGTCTCGGCGCAGAGCTGCAGCGGTCGAAACCGAACGACTTGCTCCAGACCGTCGCGCGCGCGGGGCTCGCGTCGCGCGCGGTGATCTACGTGATCCTCGCCGTGCTCGCCGCGCTGATCGTCGCCCACGGGCGTCCCCCTTCCCAGACCTCAGGAAGCGGGGCGCTCGCCGAGGTCGTGAAGCAGCCCGCCGGCCCGTTCCTGCTCGGACTCCTGAGCGCCGGCCTCTTCTGCTACGGCTGCTGGCGCCTGCTGCAGGCGTTCGCCGGTGCCGAGCCCTCCGAGGGGGACAGGCCCTCGGCGGTCCAACGCCTCGCGTGGCTCGCCATCGGGGCCCTCTACTTCCTCTTGTTCGCCGAGGCGCTCGCCATCATCGAAGGCAGCGGTGGCTCCGGCGGCCCGGCGAACCATCCGCAGGGCGCAGCGGCGACCGTGCTCGCGTGGCCGGGTGGCCCCTACCTCTTGGGCGTCGTCGGCGCGGCGCTCGCGGCCGGCGCCGTGGGGCTGGCGGTCTGGGGCTGCGTGCACGACTACCGCGAGACTCTGGACGAGCACCGCGCCGCCGCGTGGGTCGGCATGGCCGGGCGCGTGACGGGCACCGTCGGCAACCTCACCCGCGCCGCGCTGGTGGCCCTCGTCGCCTCCTACACCTTCGTCGCGGCGCTGAACGACGCCCCGTCACGCGAGAAGAGCATCGACCAGAGCCTGGAAGCGGTGATGCACTCGTCCGCGGGCGCGTGGTGGATCGCGCTCGTCGCCTTCGGGCTGGTGACCTTCGCCGCCTACTCGGTGATCGAGGCGCTCTACCGGCGCGTCTGATCGCCAAGGGTGTGGTTGACCATCCAGCGGATGCCGTAGCGGTCGAGGATCACGCCCCAGTAGGAGCCCCACGGCATGTCGGCCATCGGGGATCCCTCCGAGCCTCCCTCTGCGAGCGCGCCGTAGACGCGGGCCACCGTTCCTCCTTTGTCCGTGAACGCCCGGTCTCCGAACGCTCGTCCCTCACGGAACGCCCATCACGGGCGCCGTCGTCGTCTGGCAGGAAGGACGCAGCCCACACCCGGATATCATCGCGGCCCCGGCCGGCGGGGAACGTCGCGCTGAACCTGTCAGAAGGTGCCGGGGAGGAACGACCAGGTGGGGTACCACCGGGCGAGAAGCGGCCGGTGACCCTCCCACGCCGCGGCACGGAGCGGGGCGAGCTCCCGCAGTCGCACGGCTCCGCCCGCGTCGATGTCGAACCCCCAACGGAACCCGACGAGGGGACGAACAGCCCGCATCTCGCCGTCCATCGCGAGGACCGAGAGAAAGCTGTGGGCTTCCCACTCCATCGGGCGTTCCCGGCTGCGAGAGGGCGCGTCGAAGAGCGTCGGGAGAGACCCGAAGAAGCAGAAGGGTGAGGGCGAGTCGGCGAACGGCCCCAGCGGGTCCGGCTCGAACTCCTCTCCGTCCGACGTGTTGTCCGACGAGCGGACGAGCTGCACCCAGCCGCAGAACCGGAGGTATCCCGCAGCCGTGGGCAGGTCGATCGCAGCGTCGCAAACCGGAAAGTCCCGATCGGTCTCGTCCTTGCCGATCCTGACCGGGTCGTCGCTCGGCTCGCACACCGCAGTCACGCGGCCGACGTGACCCTCGTACTCGAAGTCGAGCGCAATCCGAGCCATGGCGAAGGATGCTATCGGTCAGCCGTCTTTCTCCCGATGTCGTCGCGGCGCGGCAGGATAGGAGCGTGCGAATCGTGTCGCTCCTCCCGTCGGCTACCGAGATCGTCTGCCTGCTCGGTCTCGGTGACAGCCTCGTCGGGGTGACCCACGAGTGCGACTGGCCTCCCGACGCACGAGGCAAGCGGGTCGTCACGTGCTCGAACCTGCCCGAAGGGGCGGCGCCGGCGGAGATCGACCGGCTCGTCGCTCAGGCGGCGTCGGGTGGCGCCCCGACGCAGAGCCTCGACCAGGGCGCCATCCGTGAGCTTGCGCCCGACCTCGTTCTCACCCAGGACCTGTGCGCGGTCTGCGCGGTTCCCGCGGGTCACCTCCGGGCCGCGCTCGACGTTCTCGGCGTCGACACCGAGGTGCTCTCGCTCGATCCCGCGTCACTCGACGACGTGCTCGCCGGCATCGTCGCCATCGGTGCGGCCGCAGGCGCCGGCGCGCGCGCGGCCGCCATCGTCGAGGACCTGCGCGCGCGGCTGCGGCGCGTGGAGGGGGCGGTCGCCGGGCTCGCCCGACCGAAGGTCCTTGCGCTCGAGTGGGGGGACCCACCCTTCAACGCCGGGCACTGGATCCCCGAGATGATCGAGCTCGCCGGGGGTGAGGTGCTCGCCGCGATCCACGGGGCACCGTCGAGACGCATGACCTGGGAGGAGGTCACCGACGCGGCGGCCGACGTCGTCGTCTTCATGCCCTGTGGCTTCGACCTCGCCGGAGCGACGGCTCAAGTGCCCCAGCTCCTCGAGCACCCCGCGCTCGCCGACGTGCCCACCGTGTTCGCGGCCGGAGCGAACGACTTCTACTCGCGCCCGGGTCCGCGGCTCGTCGACGGCGTCGAGGCGCTGGCCTCCGTGCTGCACGAGGAGTGCGGCCTCGTCGCCGCCCCCGGCACCCTGGCGCGGGTGCGGTAGGGACAGGCGAGGTCGCGGCTTTCAGCAGGCGTAGTCGCCGTCGGGATGGCTGAACCACTGCGTCACCGTCACCGAGCCGCCGGTGAACGAGGCCTGTGCACAGTTCGCCTGCGCACCCGAGAGATTGCGTGCTCCCGGGATCCAGTCCGGGATCTCGTAGAGCGATCCTGACGAGGAGCCGGTGCCGCCGGTGATGGTCTTCCACTGGCTGGAGGTCGAGTAGGCGCCGACCGTCGTCGCCCCGGCAGCCCGAAGCCCTGTGACCGTGCCCTGCAGGGCGGCGACGTTCATCGTCGTGTCCGACTGCCAGGTGTTCGCCGTCTCGACGTCGAGCCACCACGGGTAGCTCGCGGCTGTCCCGGCGACGGTGACCGGAGGTGACTGGCCGTTGATGGCGCTGGCCGCCGCCCCGAGCCAGCTCGCGTCCTGCGTCGCCTTGTCGTAGCCGTACTGCCACGCGCAGGCATCGGAGTTGGCCCCGACCACGTAGGTCCCGCTCGAGAGCGTCACGGTCGTCGTCGTGCACGGCCCGTACGGAGTTGTTCCCGAAGAAGGCCAGTCGGCGATGACCGTGCCGTTGTACTCGTTGCCGGGATCGGCGGTGTTGACGTACAGCGACGCCTCGGGCTGCGTCGTCCCCCCGACGGAGGACGCGACCGCCCAGTACAGCTCGCTCTGCGTGTAGCTCGGGTACGACGACGACGGCCCGAAGCAGGGGTTCAGATCGTTGGCGAGCCCGCCGGTCAACCCGACCATGCCGAATGCGGGATGCGCCGGGAGGCTGGTCCCGCACTGCGGGTAGGAGACGTCGTTGCCGGTGGGCGTCGAGTTGCCGCCGCCGCCACCGTTTCCGTGCGAGGCGGGCTTGGCAGCGAACGCGGGGGTGGCGCTGCCGACGACGAGCACGGCCACGGCGGCACCTTGCGCGGCGAGGCGAACGGCTCGGCGTCCGAAAAATCGCGTGTCCATGTGTCTCGGCTCCTTCGCACGGGTGGCGCGATCCTAGGCACAGCCTGCGATCCTTTTTGTTTCGTTTTTCCGACGGATCCCGGGCGATCCCGTGGGTGCACCGTCGTCGCACGCCCGGGAACTGTGGTCGTGCGCTCAGAGCCACTCGATCCACGTCGCGTGCGGATCGGTCCGAGCCAGGACCTCGCGACCGTCGCGCACGAGGACGAACGACGCCGGGTCCGGCCCGTCGACCCCGAGGCAGTGCAGCACCCGGTCTCCCTCGTTGGACAGCCAGACCGCACCGAGCGCCGAGACGGCGTTGGCGAAGGCGCGGCGCTTGTCGTCCCCGACGTATGCCAGTACCGCCGAGTGGTAGACGACGAGCGTCGCCTCTCGTGGGGCGTCCGCAACGACGCGGGGCAGGTCGTCGAGCAGGTCCCCGCGATGGACGACCGGCGGACACCGCCGCGCGGCCGCGACGGCCTGCTGGAGCCGCTCGGCGCGGTCGGCTTCGCCCGGCCAGACCAGGCAGGAAAGCCACGCCACGTCCTCGTCGTTGCCGACGTCGAGCGGGTCGAGGTCGATCCCCGCACGCCACACCACCTCGGGGATGCGCTCAGGAAGCGGCACGGGCCCGATCGTCCGGCATCGCAGCGTGGGCGCATCGGAGTCGAGACCTTCCACACGGTGGCCGTCGTAGTCGTAGGAGTAGACGTCGGGCAGCAAGGTGAGCCCGGCGGCAGCACCGACTTCGAGCAGCGCCAACGGACCGTCGATGGATGCCAGCGCGGGAAGCAGCACCGCACAGCGCGCAGCTTCGTTGGTCTGCGTCCGCCGCACGAGCATCACCTCTCGCAGCAGTCCGGGCCGGCCGACGACGAGCTCGTGCAGAGTGCGCGGCTCGGGGGGACGGCCGAGGAGGGACCGCGCCGCGGCGAAGAGGAGGTTCGGCTGCCGCTTGATGCAGGGCAGCTCATCGAGGAAGGCGAGGACGGCGGCGTCGTCCGCGACCGCCAGCGCGAGGGCCTCGTAGAGGGGCGAGCGGCCGGCGGCCTCGTCTGCGGCGAAGCGCCGGTAGATCTCCGCAGTCCCGTCGGCATCCTTGCCGGTCATCCGTCCGGAGCTCACCACGGGTAACGGCCCTCGCGCTCGAAGACCGAGATCCTCCAGGCGTAGAGCACGGCCGACAGCGCGGTGGCGAGGTTCAAGCTCGACACCCCCGGACGCATCGGAACGCCGACCGTCCGGTCCGCGACGTCCCGGATCCAGGCGGGGAGTCCGTGACGTTCACCGCCGACGACGAGGATCGAGTCGGGCGAAAGGCGGCGCGTGTCGAGCGGCTCCGAGCCGACGTCCAGCGCCACGACGGGACGGTCACCCGACGCGGAGAGCTCCGCCCTCACGACGGGCAGCGCGAACTGCAGCCCGGTCGCGCTCCGGATCGCCACGGGGGACCAGGGATCCTGGCCCGAGACCGTCACCGCCCCGAGGTCGGCCGCCGCCGCCACCCGGATGACCGCCCCCACATTGCCGGGGTTGCGGGGACGGTCGAGGTGGACGACCGGCTTGCCTCGAACCGCGAGCGCTGCCGTCGCGTCCTGCTCGGGACGCGCACAGATGGAAAGGAGCGGGCTCGAGAGGCTTCGCTGGGAGAGCCGCGTGAACCGCTCCCGGGTCACGACCCGTAGCACGGCTTCGATGCCCGGGACCGAGTCGGGCGCGAGCCGCTCGGCCAGCTTGAACAGCTTCTGCGGGTCGTAGGTGACCGCCACGTCCAACTGCACGCCGAATTCGATGGCGTGACGAGCGGGGTGGAAACCCTCCAGGACGGCGAGGCGCGGGTCCCGGTAGGCGGCGTAGAAGCGCCTCGTGAGCTCGGCCTCTTGCGAGCTCATTCGTCGGCGCCCCGCCGCACGTGGGCCACTGTGCAAGCGCCCGGTGCTCCGGCCGTGGCCGGCCTCATCGACGTGCCGCCCTCACCTCGTAGAGGACGTGGCGGCGGAGACGGTGGCCCTCGGGGAGCTTCGGATGGTCGAACTCCCCGACACGGGTCATCCCGATGCGCACCATCACCGCTTCGGAGCGGAGGTTCGTGGTCGCCGTGAACGACACGACGCGCTCGAGCCCGAGCGTGCCGAAGGCGTAGTCGAGCGCGGCGCGGGCGCCTTCGGTCGCGTACCCGTGGCCCCAGAAGGGACGGTCGAGCCGCCAACCGACCTCGACCGCCGGCACGAACTCGGCGTCGAAGGTCACCGGCTGCAGCCCGATGAAGCCGAGGAACGCCCCGTCGTCCTTGCGCTCGGCGGCCCAGATACCCCAGCCTCGCTCGGCGATGCCTGCCTGGAAGCGGTCGGCGAGCGCGTCGCTCTCCTCGGCCGTCATGGTGGACGGGAAGTGCTCCATCACCACGTCGCTCGCGTTCAGTGCCGCGAAGGGCGCCCGGTCCGAAAGCCGCCAGGCGCGGAGCACGAGGCGCTCGGTGGAGGGGCCGCCGGGCTCGGTCACGCCGACGCGTGCTCAGGCGGCGGGCGCACGGTCGGTGCCCGGCTTGCGCACGACGGGGGGCCAGCTGTCGGGCGTCCCGTGCTGGTGGCCGGCCGTCGCGGCGTGCGAACGGCTGACGCGCCGGTAGAGCGCCATGCCGAGCACGACCAGGAGAAGGAGGGCGACAAGTTTCTTCACCGAAGCGACACTACCGAGCCGTCGCGCGGCGGTTCATCGGCAGGGCGCCTTGACAGGGCGGCGCGACGCTGGGAGCATCTCGGTGTGCGATTCCTCGTGGAGCTGCTGCTGATGTAGGGCGGGCGCCACATCGCGCTCGCTCGCACCTCCTGCGCCCTTCGGCCAGGAGGTTTTTTCGTTAATGCCCAACCATGCAGACGGAGTTCGACATGACCACCCGCCAGATGCCCTTCCACCACTACAAGCCGGTCGTCCCGCTCGCACTGCAGGACCGGACCTGGCCGGACCGGCGCACGACGGCGGCGCCGCGCTGGGTCAGCGTGGACCTGCGCGACGGCAACCAGGCGCTCGTCGACCCGATGGACGCCGCCCGGAAGCTCGCGCTCTTCAAAGCGCTCGTCGAGATCGGCTTCAAGGAGATCGAGGTGGGCTTCCCCTCGGCGTCCCAGACCGACTTCGAGTTCCAGCGGATGCTCATCGACGACGGCCACGTCCCCGACGACGTCGAGATCCAGGTGCTCGTGCAGTGCCGCGAGGAGCTCATCGAGAGGACCTTCGCCTCGCTCGTGGGCGCGCCGCGCGCGGTGGTGCACTTCTACAACTCGACGTCCACGCTGCAGCGCCGCGTCGTGTTCGGCCAGGACCGCGAGGGGATCGTCGACATCGCGGTGCAGGCGGCGCGACTCTGCCGCAAGCTCGAGGAGTCGGTCCCGGGGACGGAGATCCGATACGAGTACTCACCGGAGAGCTTCACCGGCACCGAGCCCGAGTTCGCCGTCGAGATCTGCGAGAAGGTGATGGAAGTCATCGAGCCGTCGCCCGAGCGGCCCATGATCGTGAACCTCCCCGCGACGGTCGAGATGTACGGCCCCCACGTCTACGCCGACGTGGTGGAGTGGTTCGGCCGCACGGTCCGTGACCGCGACAGCCTCGTCCTCAGCGTGCACCCGCACAACGATCGGGGCACCGCCGTCGCTGCCGCAGAGCTCGCCGTCCTCGCCGGTGCAGAGCGCGTGGAGGGAACGCTGTTCGGCAACGGCGAGAGGACGGGCAACGTCGACATCGTCACGCTGGCGATGAACCTCTTCTCGGAGGGGGTCGACCCGGGACTCGACTTCGGCGACATCGAGAAGGTGCGGCGGATCGCCGAGCACGCGACCAGGATGCCGGTGCACCCGCGCCACCCTTATGCAGGCGACCTCGTCTACACGGCGTTCTCCGGCTCGCACCAGGACGCCATCAAGAAGGGCATGGCGGCGATCGGCGACCGCTACGACCTGTGGGAGGTGCCCTACCTGCCGATCGACCCGAAGCACACCGGCCGCACCTACGAGGCGATCATCCGGGTCAACAGCCAGTCGGGGAAGGGCGGCGTGGCGTACCTGATGGACACCGAGCACGGGCTGGACCTGCCGCGCCGTCTCCAGGTCGAGTTCTCCCGCCAGGTCCAGGCGGTCACCGAGGCGACGGGCACCGAGATCCGTCCGGCGGAGCTGTGGGAGGTCTTCTCGGGCACGTACCTCGCGGACGACGCCGGGATCCGGCTGATCGGCAACGAGGTCACGACCGGCTCGGGCCGCACGACGGTCGTCGCACAGCTGCTCGTCGACGGTGTCCACAAGACCGTGAAGGGCACAGGCAACGGGCCGATCGACGCGCTCGTCGCGGGCTTGCGCGACGCGCTCGGCGTCGACTTCGAGGTCCGGGACTACAGCGAGCACGCCCTCACCGCGGGGAGCGGGGCGTCCGCCGTCGCCTACGTCGAGGCGGAAGGGCCCGACGGGACGACGTGGTGGGGGGTCGGCATGGACTCGTCGATCCTGGACGCGTCGCTCGCGGCGGTCGTGAGCGCGGCCGGCCGAGCGCCGTCACGGGCCGGTACGCGCTCCTAGACCGACAGCGAGGGGAGCCACGGGGCACGCGTCGCCTCGAAGGCGGCGACGTCCGCGTCGTGTCGGAGCGTGAGGCCGATGTCGTCCCAGCCGTGCAGCAGCCGCTCGCGGGTGAACTCGTCCATGGAGAACGGCGCGTGCACGTCGCCGCACTCGACGGTCCTCGCCGCGACGTCGACCGTCACGAGCGCGTTCGGATCGGCGGTGACCGCAGCCAGGATCGCCCGGTCGACCTCTGGGCTGACCTGGACGGGGACCAGCCCCTGCTTGGTGCAGTTGTTCTTGAAGATGTCGCCGAAGCTCGACGCGACCACCGCCTCGAAGCCGTAGTCGAGGAGCGCCCAGACCGCGTGCTCCCGAGAGGAGCCGGTGCCGAAGTTGGACGCCGCGACGAGCACCGTCGCGCCCGCGTAGGCGGGGTCGTTCAGCACGAACGAGCGGTCGTCGCGCCACTCGGCGAACAGACCCTTCCCGAACCCCGTCCGCTCCACGCGCTTCAGCCACTCCGACGGGATGATCTGGTCGGTGTCGACGTCGGAGCGGTCGAGCGGCACCCCCCGGCCGCTCACGATCTCGACCGGCTTCATCGGGCGTCCCCGTCGAGGTCTGCGGGCGCGGCGAAGTGGCCCGCGACGGCGGTCGCCGCGGCGACGGCGGGAGAGACGAGATGCGTCCTCCCGCCTCGGCCCTGGCGGCCTTCGAAGTT
>DAIRCY010000020.1:0-31586 GCA_036796435.1 Acidimicrobiales bacterium | reverse complement strand
TCGGTGCCGACGTCCGCTGGTGGCTCCAGCACATGGTCCTCGAAGAGCCCATCGGCGGCCTCGAGGCGCTCCCCGGCTGGCACCGCTACCGCTCGCCGGCCAACTGGAAGTACGTCGCGGAGAACTTCATCGGCGACAACTACCACTTCATGCACACCCACACCGCCTGGATCCGGGTCAAGAAGGACTTCCTCTCCCGCGGGATCCACACCCCGATGACGACCTCGCCGCACTCGGCACTGAGGAACCAGGTCAAGTACTCGGTCACCGCCGGCTACCGCCACGGCGCGCCGCTCGGTCTCGGCGCGATGCTGCCCTACGCGGACGCCGCACTCGAGATGGACCTCGAGGACGCGAAGCGACTCGGGAAGCCGGCGGTCGAGTGGATCCGCGAGCGTGCGGAGCGCATGGCGAAGACCTTCGCCGAGTACGACCCGCGCCCCGACGGCTTCGGACACGGGCTGCTGTTCCCGAACCTGGGGCTCATGGGCTACACGTCGCCGATGATCGGGAAGCACTTCCTCCTCTTCCACCCTCGCGGGCCGCTCGCGCACGAGACGTGGCAGTGGACGATGGTGGAGCGCGAGGCGCCCGAGGTGGTGAAGGAGCTCGCCATCCAGCGCGTGCACCAGGGACAGCACATGGCGGGCGTCATCGCCCCTGACGACGTGGAGAACTTCGAGCGCATCGTCGAGGCGTCGCGGTCCCCGCGCACCTGGTCCACGCCGATGAACTACTGGATCCACCTCGGCCAAGACGACGACCAGGTGCCGACCTTGCCCGGCAACCTGAGCTACGAACCGTCGGAGATCAACCAGCGCGAGTTCTACCGGGCGTGGCTCGAGCTCATGGAACCCTCCGTCACGAGCGAGATCGCGAGATCCGGTGAGCCGGTGAGCCGGTGACAGCACAGGAACACCAGCGCGTCGCCACCGCGCTCGCCGACGCGTACGGGACCCGCTCCCCCGTCGGCCCACCGAGCGCGTCGCGTGTGATGACGCTCGAAGACGCGTATGCGATCCAGGCTCTCCAAGTGCAGCGCTGGTTGGCCGAGGGCGCGACGGTGAAGGGGCACAAGGTGGGTCTGACCTCCCGCGCGATGCAGAAGGCGCTCGGCGTCCACCAGCCGGACTACGGGCACCTTCTCGACACGATGTTCCTCGCATCCGGAGAGCGCGCCGACGCCGGGCGGTTCCTGCAGCCCCGCGTCGAGCCGGAGATCGCGTTCGTGCTCGGCCGGGACCTCATCGGGCCGGGAGTGACGCCCGTCGACGTCCTCCGGGCGACGGACTTCGTCGTGGCCTCGCTCGAACTGATCGACTCGCGGATCCGCGACTGGAAGATCACGCTCATGGACACGATCGCCGACAACGCCTCCTCGGGGGCGGTAGTCCTTGCGTCCCGTCCGGTGCTGCCTGGAGCCATCGACCTGCGACTCACCGGGTGCACGCTCTACCGCAACGGCACCCTCGTCGCGACGGGGGCGGGGGGCGCGGTGCTCGGCGACCCGGTCCGGGCCGTGGCGTGGCTTGCGAACGTCCGCGCGGCCACGGGCGAGGCGCTGCACGCCGGTGACGTGGTGCTGCCCGGCTCCTGCACCGCGGCGGTACCGGTCTCGCCCGGGGACTCAGTCCGGGCGGAGTTCGCCGGGATCGGGCCAGTGCACGTCTCGTTCGAGTGGGAGCAGGAGGAGGGAGCGCAGTGACGTCAACGCCGATCGCAGCGATCGTCGGGTCCGGCAACATCGGCACCGACCTCATGGTGAAGCTCGGGCGCTCCCGCGCCCTCGAGCTGCGGTACGTGGTCGGCATCGACCCGGACTCGGAGGGTCTCGCCAAGGCGCGCGACGCCGGGTACGAGGCCTCTGCCGCAGGTGTGGACTGGCTGCTCGAACGGGACGAGCTCCCGGACTTGGTCTTCGAGGCTACGTCGGCGTCGGCCCACGTGGCGAACGCGCCTCGCTACGAGGCGGCGGGCATCCAGGCGGTCGACCTCACCCCCGCCGCGCTCGGCCCGTTCGTCGTGCCGGTGGTCAACCTGGTGGAGAACACGGACGCGCCAAACGTCAACCTCATCACCTGCGGGGGGCAGGCGACGATCCCGATCGTCGCAGCGGTCTCCTCGGTGACCGAGGTCCCGTACGCGGAAATCGTGGCGTCGATCGCGTCGCGGTCGGCCGGCCTCGGCACGAGGGCGAACATCGACGAGTTCACGAGAACGACCGCCCGCGGCATCGAGGCCGTCGGCGGCGCAGCGAGAGGAAAGGCCATCATCGTCCTGAACCCCGCCGAACCGCCCGTGATCATGCGCGACACCGTCTTCTGCGCGGTCGATCCGGACGTGGACCGCTATGAGGTGGCGAGCTCCATCCTCTCGATGGTGTCGAAGGTGCAGCAGTACGTGCCCGGCTACCGGCTCAAAGCCGACCCGCAATTTGACGACCCGCGGCCGGAGTGGCAGGACCTCGCGAGGGTCACGGTGCTCGCCGAAGTGGAGGGGAATGGCGACTATCTGCCACCGTACGCCGGCAACCTCGACATCATGACGGCGGCGGCGGCGAAAGTCGGCGACGACCTGGCGGCGACGAAGCGGGCGCCTGAGGTGGTGACCCCATGAACGGCTCCGAGAGCGGGACCGTCCGGATCACGGACTCGACGCTGCGCGACGGGAGCCACGCCATGCGGCACAGCTTCACCGCCGAGCAGGTGCGCTCGACGGTGCGCGCGCTGGACGACGCCGGAGTGCCGGTTATCGAGGTCACCCACGGCGACGGGCTCGGCGGCTCCTCCTTCACGTACGGCTTCTCGGCCACCGACGAGCTCGAACTGGTCGCCGCGGCCGCGGACGAGGCGAAGCGCGCCAAGATCGCGGTGCTCCTTCTTCCCGGCGTCGGGACGGCCGAGGACCTGCGCGCCGCGAAGGACGCCGGCGCGACGGTCGCCCGCATCGCCACCCACTGCTCCGAGGCGAACATCTCTCTCCAGCACTTCGAGATGGCCCGGGCGCTCGGGTTCGAGACGGTCGGCTTCCTGATGATGGCCCACATGCTCGACCCGGACGCGCTGGCCCGGCAGGCGGTCGTCATGGCCGGCGCCGGGGCGCAGTGCATCTACGTCACGGACTCGGCGGGAGCGCTCGTGCTCGACCAGACGTCCGATCGCGTCGGCACGATCGTCGCCGCGGTCGGCCCCGAGGTCCAGGTGGGGTTCCACGGCCACAACAACCTCGCGCTCGGCATCGCCAACTCCGTCTTCGCGTACCGGGCCGGCGCTCGCCAGATCGACGGTGCGACGGCTGCGCTCGGGGCCGGTTCGGGCAATTCCCCGACCGAGGTGCTCGTGGCCGTGTTCGACCGCCTGGGGGTCCACACGGGCGTGGAGCTCGGGGCGATCCTCGCCGCGGCCGAAGAGGTCGTCCGTCCCTACATGCTCCACGTGCCGATCGCGGACCGGCCGTCCGTCGTGATGGGCTACGCGGGTGTGTACTCGAGCTTTCTCCTCCATGCGCGCCGCGCTGCCGAGCGCTACGGCGTGGCGGCGCACGACGTCTTGACCGAGGCCGGCCGGCGCCGGCTCGTCGGCGGCCAGGAAGACCTGCTCATCGACATCGCCCTCGCGATGTCACAGCAGACGGCCCCGAGCACCAACGGCGCGGCGCCGGAGTCGGCGGAACGGGAGCCGGTGTGAACGTCGCAGAAGCCGCGGACCTGCTCCTCGAGGCTGAGGTCGCCGCCAAAGACCGCGAGCCGCTCACCGACGACTGGCCGGAGCTCGACCTGGCGACCGCCTACGCGATCCAGGACGAGACGCTCGGCCGCCGCCTCGCCAGGGGCGAGCGTCTGGTCGGCCTGAAGCTCGGCCTCACCTCCGTCGCCAAGCAGCGGACCATGGGCATCGACCGGCCGCTCGTGGCGTGGCTGACCGATGCGATGCTGCTCGCCCCCGGCGCTCCCATCGGGACAGGGCTCATCCACCCTCGCGCCGAGCCGGAGATCGTCTTCGTTCTCGGAAAGCGGCTCGAAGGCCCTGGGGTCACGGCGGCCGAGGCGCTCGCGTCGGTCGCCGCCGTGTACTGCGGGGTCGAGATCATCGACAGCCGCTTCACCGACTTCCGCTTCAATCTCCCCGACGTCGTGGCGGACAACGCGTCGGCAGCTCGCTTCGCCCTGGGGCCCGTCGGCGTCGATCCCATGTCCCTCGACCTCAGCCTCGAGGCGTGCCTGCTGCAGGTCGACGGCGAGGTGATCGACTCGGCGACCGGCGCCGCGGTGCAGGGCCACCCGGCGCAGGCGCTCGCGTTCGGCGCGAACACGCTCGCAGAGAGGGGGCTCGCGCTCGAGGCGGGATGGACGGTGCTCACCGGCGGGATGACCGACGCCGTGCCGGTGCCGCCTGGCTCCACGCTGATCGCCGAGTTCACGCACCTCGGCAGCGTGGTGCTGCGCTCAGAGGCGCTGCCTCAGCCCTGACCGCTGCGGAGCTCGAGAGCTCCGGCCTGCCGGAACAACGTGGCGAGATCGAAGTAGACAGTCTCGCCCCGCACCCTCGTGCCGACGAACTCCCAGACGACGCAGGTGTCCACCGAGAGCTTCCGGCCCGTTGGCGCGACCCCGAACAGCGGCCCGAGGTGCGTGCCCGACAGCGTATGCTCCGTGACCGCCATGTCGCCGTCGATCGCCACGACGCGCCGGAGCTTGACCTCGAGATCCGGGAAGGCGGTCCACAGGGCGCGGTAGCGGCGGGCGACCTCCTCCGGCCCCCGGTAGTAGGGCGCCGGGTCGCAGACGACGAGGTTGTAACAGTCGTCGGTCATTCCCGCGAGCAACGCGTCGAGGTCCTGTTCACTCTCCGCGCGCAGGTGCTGCCCGATCTCCCGGACGATCGCGTCACGGTCCGCGCCTGTGGCCGGCATCACGGTCATGCCGGCACCTTCAGGTCGAACAGCGCGCACGCGTTCCCGCCGCACACCGCCGCCCGCAGGTCGTCGTCGCCACCGGTAGCCGTCAGGGCGAAATCAAGCGCCTGCTCCTGGTCGTTGAAGGGGAAGTCGCTCCCGAAGCACACGTGGTCCGCACCCACGAGATCCATCGCCAGCTCGAGCGCCTTGGGCGACCCTGCGATCGTGTCGGTGTAGAGACGGCGGATGTAGTCGTGGGGCTTCCGTCCTTCGGGAAGCGGGACGGGCAGGGCGCCGCGGCCGTACTCGCGCTCGACCCTCCCTGCGAGAAGCGGCAGCAGGCTCCCGGCGTGCGCGAGGAGGATCGTCAGTGTCGGGTGCCGGTCGAGCGTCCCGGCGAACATCATGCGGAGCACGGCCGTCGTCGTGTCGAACAGGAAGCCGGCGGCACAGATGAGCCCGTGCCCGCTCAAGGTGGCCACGTTCGCCGGCACCGTCGGATGGAGGAGCAGCGGCATCGACCGCGCCGCGGCCGCCGCGAACGTGGGGTCGAACGCCGGCGCGTCGAGCGGCTGTCCAGCGATGTTCGAGCAGGCCATCACGCCCTTCAAGCCGATCGAGGCGGTGCGCTCCACTTCGTCGACCGCCGCGTCCGTCACCTGCCAGGGGAGGGTCGCGAGCCCCTCGATCGCGCCGTCGCTATCTCGCACGAGCTGGAGGAGCTCGTCGTTCGCGTCGCGGGCGATCGCCACGGCTTCGGCCGGATCGAGCAGGAGCACCCCGGGCTGGTTGATGCTCACCACTGCGACATCGACGCCGGCCTGGCGGAGGCTCTCGCGCAGGCCCTCGGGCTCGAGGCGGTCCCCGGCGACGCGCTCGACGTACCCGTTGCCGAACTCGAGGACGAGCGACCCGCTCCGCCGCTCGGCCCGGGGGAAGCGCCGACGGCGGAGGAGGGTCGAAAGCAGGGCTTTCGGCAGGTAGTGGATGTGGACGTCGACGACGGGATGCCCTGACATGTGTGATCTGCCTCTTCCCCGCTCTTCTCCCGGACTCGTCCCGCGTGAAACCCGCGGAGGATCCTCCGTCGCAGAAAGTCCCTGGACAGCTTCGATTGCGGATGGCACCATCTGCAAGCAGTGCGTTCCGATGAGCGAAACGGCCAGACGGTCCTCGAGCGCGCTTTCCGCCTCCTCGACGTCTTCAAGTCCGAGGGGCGGTGCCTGGGGCTGGCAGAGCTGTCGCGTAACGCGAAGCTCCCGAAGGCCACGACGTTCCGTCTGGCGAACCAGCTGGTGGAGCTCGGGGCGCTCGAGCGGAACCCGGGCGGTTACACCCTCGGCATGCGGCTCTTCGAGCTCGGGAGCATGGTCTCTGCGCAGCGCCGCCTGCGCGACGCCGCCCTGCCGCTCATGGAGGACCTCTACGAGGCGACGCACGAGACGGTGCACCTCGCCCTGCGCGACGGTCTGCGCGTCCTCTACATCGAGAAGATCCGCGGCAACCGGAGCGCGCCCACGAGGACCCAGATCGGCACCCGGCGGCCACTCCACTGCACCGCGCTCGGCAAGGCGATCCTCGCCCAGTCCGACGACACACTCACCCAAGCCGTGATCGACGCCGGGCTCACGCGCTTCACGCCGTACACGATCACCTCGCCGCAACGGCTCCTCGGGGAGCTCGACGCGGCGCGGCGCGAGGGTGTCGCCTACGACCGGGAGGAGTTCCAGCTCGGGGTGACCTGCGTGGCGGCGGCGGTGATCGGTCACGGGCACGACGTCCGCGCGGCGCTCTCGGTGACGGGCCTGACCGGCCGGTTCCACGCCGAGCGCCAGGCGGCGGCGGTGCGGACGGCCACGCTCGCCATCTCGCGCCAGCTCGGCTACGTGCCGTCCATCGCCTGAGCTGTGCCACCCGCCCCGTCCCGCCTCCCTCAACGGGGCGCAGGCGGAACACCTCCCTCGGCGCCTCCCTCAGTGGGGGAAGACGGTTGCCAGGAGCCCGAGGACGATGAACACGCGATACAGCTCGCCTGGTCGTCCGACCGGGACCGCCAAAGCGGAGACCCGCCGTGGACCGACAACGCGGTGAACCTGTCGATCGCCTTCTCTCGACTTCGACGCACTCGACGACGTCGAGGCACTCCCTCGCTTCCCCGCGTACACGACGTCGACGACGCTCGCGAGCACGACCGCACCCCGAGAGATCCTGCCATCGCACGCCGTCCGCGTGGCCCGCGGCAGCTAGTGGGCGGCTGCCGGCCCCCCGTCGCTCGGATCTACCACCCCTGCGACATCCTCCATGTCGACCGAGACGAGGACCCGTACGCGCAAGCCTGAGCGTCAGCCGGTCGATCCGGCGGTGCCGAGACCACCGCTCATCGGTGCCGCAGGCGCACTTCGAAAGTCTCGCGGGCCGCGTCACCGAGCAAGTTGAAAGCGACGACCGTGACGACGATGCAGAGCCCCGCGGGGTAGATCTGCCACCAGTAGCCCGCGAAGACCAGGTTCAGCCCTGTCGTGAGCATGCTCCCCCAGTTGACAGCCGGGGGTGGCGGACCGAGTCCGAGGAAGCTCAGGGTGGCGAGCAGGAGGATCGCGTTCGCCACCTCGAAGGTCGCCTGCGACGCGACCGTGCCGACCACGTTGCGAAGGAGGTGGCGGACGACGATGCCGCCCGGCCGGGCTCCGGCGAGCCTCGCGGCGGACACGTAGTCGTGGGTACGGAGCACGAGGATCTCGCCGCGGACAAGCCGCGCCGTCGTGAGCCACGAGATGGCTCCGAGGACGTAGATGACGGTGAGGACGCTCGGCCGGACCACGGCCGCGAGGAGCAGCACGAGCAAGACCGACGGCACCGCGATCAGCGCGTCGACGACGCGCATCATGACCGCGTCGACCCAGCCGCCGACGAAACCGGCGAGCGAGCCCCACAGCGCGCCGAATGCGGCGGCGATGACCGCCGCGGCGAGTCCGACCTCGAGCGACGACTGGCCTGCCACCATCAGGCGGCCGAGCACGTTGAACCCGACGGTGTCGGTGCCGAGCGGGAACCGGCCCCCCGGCGGAAGGTTTACCTGTGTCAGCACCGGGTGGAGCTGGTCGGTGTGGTAGACGAGGGGGCCAACGAAGCAGAACGCCACCATCACCACGATCGTTGCGAGGCCGATCGCGCCTAGAGGGCGGCGCGCGAACTCCGCGACGGTGATCCGCCAATGGCTCGAGGGAGAAGGCGCACCCGCGCCGCTGTCGAGCTGGGGCGGGATGCGTTCGTCGAGCAGGTCCGCGGAGATCACCGTCCGCCGTACCTCACGCGCGGGTCCAACATGGCGTAGGCGACGTCGGCGAGAAGGTTACCCGCGACCGTCGCCGCCGCGACGACCACCGTGAAGCCGAGCAGCACCGGGTAGTCCTGGACCTGCGCGGCGCTCCAGAACAGCCAGCCCATCCCCGGGTAGTTGAACAACGCTTCCACGACCACCGCCCCGGAGATGACATAGGGGAAGCTGAGGCCTATCAGCGTGACGACAGGGAGCATGCTGTTGCGCAGCACGTGTCGCCACACCATGTGCGACGTGGACATCCCCTTGGCCCTCGCGGTGCGGATGTAGTCCTGCAGCAGGGTCTCGATGGTCGCCGACCGCATGAACCGGCTGAACAACGCGACCGTGATCACGGTGAGGGTGAGCACCGGCAGCACGAGCGCCCTCGGGTCGCTCAGCACGGCCCCGACGCTCGCACCTTGCGGCCCCTCCGGGGGCAGCAGGTGGAACTGCACCGAGAACAGCATGATCAGGAGGATCCCCAGCCAGAAGCTTGGCATCGCGTAGCCGATGAAGGCGACCGTCGTGATGGTGTGGTCGACGGGCTTGCCGCGTCGCACGGCCTGCATCAGGCCGACGGGGATCGCCACTAGGAGCGAAAGCGCGTAGGCGATGCCCACGAGCAACCCGGTCTTCGGCAGGTCGAGCGCGAGGAGCGACGCCACGGGCAGATTGAAATGGTAGGAGAAACCCAGGTTGCCGTGGAAGAGCCGGTCCAGGTAGAGCACGTACTGCACCGACAGCGGCCGGTTGAACCCGTTGGCGACGTTGAACGCCCGGATCGCGCCGGGTGACGCCTTGATCCCGAGCATTGCCCGCGCGGGGCTGCCCGGCAGGAAGTGGAGGAGCGCGAAGACTCCCAGCGTGACGAGCAGGACGACCGCAACGGCCTGCGCGAGCCTCCCGCCCAGGTAACGCAGCATCGGCTGCTAGGCCCGACATCCGACCGAGCCCGGAGCGCAGCCCTCCGGGCACGATCCGGACCGCAGCCAGACTGGGCGAGCCGGCCCTATGTGCGGAGCGTCCATGTGGACGGATAGATCTTCGTGGTCGGGTCCTGTCCCTTCACTCCCGACAGCTTGGAGGACACCGCGGAGATCTGCCACACGCCGCTCGGGAACCATATTCCGGGAACCTGCTTTGCGAGCTGGACCTCGTACTTGAACAGCTCCTTCTTCGACGCCGGTGTCGGCTCGCTTGCGAGGGTCTCGATCATCTTCTGGATCCGCCGGTTGCAGTAGTTGCCGCCGTTGGTCCCTGCCCCGCAGCCGAAGGTGTTATCGCTGTCGGGGTAGGCGTCGGGCGACAAGGTGAACACCGGAGACGAGTACAGGGTCATCGCCGGCGAGCTCGGCGAGCAAGTCGCCGGCGTCGCACCGATGCACGCGAACCCGTCGCCGACGACCGAGTTGTACGGCGCCGATGACAGCACCAGCTGGATGCCGGCCTTCTGGAACGTCGAGCGCATCACCTGGATCGCGTCGTTCAAGAAGGGGAAGCCGCTCGAGTAAAGGAGCGTGAGCGTGAGGTGCTGGCCGGAAATGATCCCTGCTCCGCAGTGCCCTGCACCGCTCCCGGCCTTCTTGCAGGTCGCGGCGCCGCCGTCGCGGGGGACGGACCAGCCGTGCCGCTCGAGGAGTTTCTTCGCCTTCGAGGGACTGTAGGGGTAGGGGCTCTTCGTCTGTGCAGGGTTGAGGAAGGGGCTCTTCGGGAGGATCGGGGTCGGCCCGTAGTCGGGCACGCCGTAGCCGTGGAAGAAGACCTTGATGTACTTGCGCTGGTTGACCAGCATGTCCATCGCTTCCCGTATGTAGAGCTGCTTCACGAGCGCGCCGTACTTGGGCTGGGAGTAGTTGATTGTGATGTCCGAGAAGCCCCACAGGTACCAGGGCTTGATCGAGTAGCCCTGCGCTTTCAAGGAGCCGATCGAGGTCGCGTCTGTGTAGGGGACGTAGCCGTAGTCGACGGTGCCGGCCCTCAAGGCGTCGTACTCCGACGTGTCGCTCGTGAATGGAAGCTCCTCGAGCTCCGACAGCTTCGGCTTGTTCGGGCCGGAGTAGCTCTTGTTCGGCACCATGATCACCTGGCCGGTGACCTGGAAGCCGGTCTTCGGCTGGAGGTGCCAGGGCCCGTCGACGACCTGCCACAAGGGTGTGGTGGCCCATGTCGCAAGGGCCAAGGACCTCTTGTTCAGGTATGTCCAGACCTGTTTCGCTCCAGCGGCGGTCTGGTCGTATGTCCCCACCGGCGACGCGCTCGACGTCTTGTCCCACGCGTGCTTCGGCAGGGCAACGATGGTGGCGAGCCCGTTGTACATGAGATAAGTCGGATTGTATGCCTGGCTCAGGTTCAGCACGAACGTGTTCGGCGAAGGATCGGTGAAGCTCGTGATGTGGTCCGTCCAGCTGCCCGCGGCGTACCCGTCGTACTGTGTCTTCACGTTCACGAGCAGGTTCATCCAGAAGACGAGGTCTCGGCTGGTGACCGCAGCGCCTGTCGACCACACGTAGTGCTTGAGCGTGATGGTGACGGTCTTGTCGCCGTTGGAGTAGACCGGCTTGTCGGCCAGGCTGAGCTTGTAGTCGATGGTGACCGCGCTGGATGTGGGGTGTCCGATCCAGTACAGCGGCAGCCACATGAGAGGCATCAGCTGCGACTGGTTGTTGTTGGTGCCGTACTGGCCGTTCACGAATGGGAAGATGTAGTTCGGCGGAGCTCCCGCCTGCTCGGCGAACGTAGCGATGCCTCCGCCTGACGCTCCAGCCGCGAGCGTCGTCGCCACTGGGGAGGCGACGGTCAACCCCACGGCCGCCATCGCGACCCCAACCATCGAGGAGACAAGCCTGGCGTGTCGGATCATTCCCTCACCTCTCGAAGCTAGCCGACGTGGTCGGTCGCGCAGGGTCAGGGCCGGGAGATGGAGGTCGCCGGCTCCGAGGTCCGCGGCAACTGACGGGTCTTGAGCGGGGCCCCCGCTGAGTGCGTCATGCCGAACCCACCAAGTGCCCCCCTTTGGCGATCACGGTGAAGTTACGAATCGCAGGCAAGGTCGTCAAGGTTCTCGGTTCACTCGACGGACCGGCTCTGCTGTGTGGTGCTCCGCCATGCCCCGACGGGGCACCAACTGCGAACGAACCGCACGCGTTCGGGGAGCTACGCCTGGCACCCACGGTTCGGCCAGTGGAACGCCGGGGTGGGCGTCTCGGAGAGGGATGGGCCATGCTCTGAGAGACGTGCACCGGCTCCAAGTGGCGGGATAATCGGTTCAAGTGGAGGTGGGAGATGTCAGACGCCCGGACCGCTGATCCGGCCACCGCCGCGGTGGACGAGTGGGAGGTGACCCACCCACTCGATCCTCTGACCGCCGGCGAGATCCGCCGGGCGTCCCGGATCGCGCGCGAACGGCTTGCGCTCGGGCCGGAGGCCCGCTTCGCAGTCGTGAGACTGCAAGAGCCCCCGAAGGATGCTGTGCGGAGCTTCACGCCTGGAGACAGAATCCTCCGGCAGGCTTGGATCGTCGTGATGGACCGCGAGAAGCGGAGCCTGCACGACGGCGTCGTCTCCCTGGACGAGGGCACCGTGGTGTCGTGGAACGAGCGGCACGGCCTCCAAGGTCCGCTATTGCCCGACGAGTACGAGCGCGTGGCGGTACTGCTCAAGCAGGACGACGTCTGGCAACGAGCCGTCCGCAAGCGAGGGGTCGAGGACCTCGACCACGTCCGGATCGATGCATGGATGATCGGGAACTTCGGCATCCCCTCCCAAGAGGGCCGCCGCCTGTGCGCCGCGCTCGCGTACCTACGTCAGCAAGTCCCGGACCTTCCCTACGCGCGGCCGATCGAAGGCGTCGTGGCGTACGTCGACCTCGAAGAGATGCGCGTCGTGGAGGTGCTCGACCCGCCGCCGGTGCCGATCCCGGCCGAGACGGGCCGCTACGACCCCGCCACGGTGGCGCCGTTGCGCGACGACCTCCGGCCACTCGTGATCGAGCAGCCGCAGGGTGCGAGCTTCGCGGTGGAGGGCCATGAGATCACCTGGCAACGCTGGCGCCTGCGGTGGTCGTTCAACGCGCGCGAAGGGCTCGTCCTGCACCGCGTGGCCTACGAGGACGCCGGCGAGGTGCGGCCCATCGCCCACCGCATCTCCATCTCGGAGATGGTCGTCCCATACGGCGACCCGGGCCCGGCGCACTACTGGCAGGGCGCCTTCGACGTGGGGGACTTCGGCATCGGCCGGGGGGTGAACTCGCTTTGCCTCGGGTGCGACTGCCTCGGGCTGATCCAGTACTTCGACGTAACCTTGCACGACGACTTCGGGGAGCCGCAGGTCGTCCCACAGGCCATTTGCCTGCATGAGGAGGACTTCTCGATCCTCTGGAAGCACTACGACTTCGTCGACGGCCACACCGAGGTCCGCAGGCAGCGCCGGCTCGTGCTCTCGTGCATCTGCACGAACCTGAACTACGAGTATGGGTACTATTGGTACTTCTATCTCGATGGCACGTTGGAGTTCGAGGCGAAGCTCACCGGCGTCATGCAGACGAAGGCGCTGGCGCCGGACACCACCGACGAGTACTCGACGGTGGTCGCGCCGGGTCTCGGTGCCATGTACCACCAGCACCTCTTCAACGTGCGGCTGGACATGGAGGTCGACGGGCCCGCGAACACGGTGGAGGAGCTCGAGCTCGTGGCCGCGCCGGAGGGGCCCGGCAACCCTTGGGGGAACGCGATGGTCACCCGCACCACCGCGCTCACCCACGAGCTCGGGGCACAGCGGTCCATCAACGCGGCCACCGGCAGGAGCTGGGTGGTGACGAGCGCCACCCGGCGGAACCGCCACGGGTCGCGGACCGGCTACAGGCTCGTTCCCGAGTCGTCCCCGTCCCTCCTCGCGGGCCCCGACACCCCGGTGGGTCGGCGCGCGGCCTTCGGCCGGCACCACCTGTGGGTGACGCCCTACGACCCGGACGAGCGGCACGCCGGCGGTGAATACCCGAACCAGCACCCCGGTGGCGCGGGACTGCCGGAGTGGACGGCGAAGGACCGCCCGCTCGAGGCGACCGACATCGTGCTCTGGCACACTTTCGGTCTCTCGCACGTCCCAAGACCGGAGGACTGGCCGGTGATGCCGGTGGAGCACTGCGGGTTCCGGCTGAAGCCGTGGGGCTTCTTCGACCGCAACCCGGCCCTGGACGTGCCACCGACCCCCGACGCCCACTGTTGAGACGCCAACTGTCAGTCGAATTGAGAGGAGGCCGGCGGGTGGAGGCGATCGAAGACCTGTCCGCGCTGCGGCGCCACTGGATCAGCGGCGACTGGCGCGAGTCGCGGAGCACGACGACGTTCGAGGTGCACGACCCGTGCACCGAAGAGGTCATCGGCGCAGTCCCCGCCGGGAGCGCCGAGGATGTGGACGAGGCGGTGGAGGCCGCGGCGAGCGCGCTCCCCGCGTGGCGCGCCACGCCGCTCGAGGAGCGGCTGGAGCTGGTGGGCGCGCTGTGCGACGCGATGGAGGCCGACATCGACGCTCTCGCCTCCATCATCACCTCGGAGGTGGGAGCACCCGTCGCCATCGCCGGTCCCGCCCACGTCGGCCTGGCGGTCGGCATCGCCCGGTCGTTCATCGACGTCGCTGCGAAGTTCCCGTTCGAGGAGCAGGCCGGCCGCTCGACCCTCCTGCACGAGCCGGTCGGGGTCGTCGGCTGCATCACCCCGTGGAACCTTCCGCTCATCCTCATCTCCCAGAAGCTCCCCGGCGCGCTCGCCGCAGGCTGCACCGTGGTCCTCAAGCCGAGTGAGCTCACGCCGTTCAGCGCGCTGCGCCTCGCGGAATGCACCGCAGCGGCGGGGCTCCCTCCGGGCGTCGTGAACGTGGTCACCGGGGACGGGCCGATCACCGGGGAGTCGATCGTGACCCATCCCAAGGTGGACAAGGTGTCGTTCACGGGCTCCACCCGTGCGGGACGTCGGGTCGGCTCCCTCGCCGCAGAGTCCGTGAAGCGGGTCAGCCTCGAGCTCGGGGGCAAGAGCGCCAACCTCGTCCTTCCGGATGCAGACCTCGAGCGCGCGGTCAGGACGGGCGTGCACCAGGCGACCTTCAACGCTGGACAGTCCTGCATCGCGTGGAGCCGCATCCTCGTGCACGAGGACCAGCACGCCGACGCCACCGAGCTCGCGGCCGAGGTGATGTCCGCCATGCGGGTGGGCGACCCCCGGGACCCCGCGACCGACATCGGCCCTCTGGTGTCAGCAGCCGCGCGCGACCGCGTGCAGGGTTACATCCGCTCAGGCATCGAGCAGGGCGCCCACGTCGCGACGGGCGGCCCGGATCCGGTACCCGGCCTCGACCGCGGCTACTACGTGCGCCCGACGATCTTGAGCGGTGTCTCTCCCGACATGACGTGCGCGCAGCAGGAGATCTTCGGACCCGTCGTCTGTGTCATCCCGTACCGGGACGAGGCCCAGGCGGTTGAGATCGCAAACGCGACCGACTACGGCCTGCACGGCGCGGTCTGGTCTTCCGACGTGGACCGAGCACGCCGCGTCGCGGCGCAGATCAGGAGCGGCATGCTCAACATCAACGGGTACGACTTCGACCCGTTCGCTCCGTTCGGCGGCATGAAACAGTCCGGGGTCGGCCGGGAGCTCGGCGTCGAGGGGCTCTCGGCGTTCCTCGAGACCAAGGTCGTCATGATCTGCCAGTAGTTCCCATCTACCGAAGCAAACTCCGAAGGAGGGCTCGTGCCGGAGCAAAGTTGGATAGAGCGGGACCGCGCCGTCAGGATCCAGTCGCGTTTCACGTTCCCCCAGGTTCTCGCCCGAGGTGAGGGAACCTACGTCTTCGACACCGACGGGAAGGGCTATCTCGACTTCCTCGCAGGACAGGTTTGCGCGGTCACGGGCCACTGCCACCCGCGTTATGCGGAGGCGATCGCGAAGCAGGCGCACACGCTCGTGCAGCGCGGCTCGGCGTTCACCGACACCTGCCAGATCGAGCTCGCCGAGCGCGTCGCCCGCCTGTCCCCCGGTGACCTCAACAAGAGTTACTTCGCCTGTACCGGGTCGGAGTCGAACGAAGCCGCGCTTCGGATGGTGAAGCTGCTCACGGGGCGCCCCGAGGTGGTCGCCATCGTCCGCGGCTACCACGGGCTGACTGCGGGATCATTCGGGATCACGGGGCTCGGCGGCGTCTTCCGGGACGGGTACGGCCCGATGCAGGCGGGGACGGCTTTCCTTCCCGTTCCTTACGTCTACCGTTGCCCGTTCAAGGGGTGCGACCCCGACGGCGGCAGCTGCGCGATGACGTGCCTCGACCACGGACTCGACACGCTGCGCAGGACGACTTCTGACAAGCCAGCCGCGGTCTTCGTCGAGGTGGTCCAGAGCGCGGGCGGCGTCATCGTGATGCCGCGGGAGTGGCTCGAGGAGGGGGGCGGGCCCTGTGCCCAGTGGGGGGCGCTCCTCGTCATCGACGAGGCGCAGACCGGCTTCGGGCGCACCGGCAAGATGTTCGCCTTCGAGCACTACGACATCCTTCCCGACATCCTGACGTTGTCGAAGTCGCTCGGCGGCGGGATGCCCGCATCGGCCGTCGTCGTCCGCGACGGGATCGCCGCTGAGCTGGAGGGGCGGGGCTACTACCAGTCGAGCTCGCACACCGGCGACCCGATCCTCTCCGCCGCAGCACTCGCGAACCTCACGATCATCGAGGAAGAGGGTCTCGTCGAGAACGCGGAGCAGATGGGCAAGGCCCTGAAGGACGGCCTCATCGAGATCGCCGGCGAGCACGACATCGTGGGCGACGTCCGCGGCATCGGTCTCTTTCTCGGCATGGAGATCGTCGAGGACGCCGCGAGCCGGCGGCCCTCGAACGACCTCGCCATCACGATCTCGCGGATCTGCCAGGAGGAGGGGCTGCTCGTGGGCCACGTGCCGGGCGCGGTGAGCGAGAACATCATCCGCCTCCTTCCTCCGCTGACCGTGAGCCCGTCGGAGGTGGAGCGTGCGCTCGAGATACTCGCGACCGCCGTCGCGCAGGCACAGCGCACGAGCTGAGCAGGCATCGAGGACCTGCGGCGAGCCCCGACATGCGGATCGTCGGCGTCGAAGTGACCGTGGTCTCCGTGCCCTGTCATCGCCCCGTCCGGTGGCGGTACGGGGCGATGGCGGGGGTGACCACGGCGCTCGTCTCTATCAGGACGGACGACGGACTCGAGGGACTCGGCGAGGCGCCTGGGGTCCCGAGCATCGGCATCATCCTCGAGGCCATCGACTATTTCGTCCCCGCCCTCGTCGGAGAGGACCCTCTCGGCGTGCGGCGGCTGATGGACCGCGCACGGAGCAGGGGCGCGGCCCACTTCCCTTTCGTCTCGAACGTCGTCCTCGCGGCGTTCGAAATGGCCCTCTGGGACATCTGCGGGAAGGCCCTCGACGCTCCCGTCCACCAGCTCTTCGGCGGGATCACCAGCCCGCGCATCCCCTTCTACTGGCACGTGAACTCAGCCGACGGCACCGAGGAGGAGGCGGTCCGTCATGCGCGGGAAGGCCTGGCGCAGGGCTTCACGACGCTCTACATGAAGGGTAGCGACGACGCGCGGCACGACCTCGAGCTGATGCTCGCCCTCCGGCGGGAGGTCGGTCCCGACATCCCGCTGCGGCTCGACCCGAACGAGGGTTGGACCTTCCGCGACTGCATGGAGAACGAAGGTCTCCTTCGTGAGGTGGGCCTCGAGTTCCTCGAGCAACCGTTCGAGAGGCGAGCGCACCGGGACTCGCGCGAGCTTCGCCATCGCTTGGGCGTGCCAGTGGCGGCAAACCAGAGCGCGTGGTTGCCCCCCGACGTCCACGACGTGCTCGACGCTGACGCGGCAGACGTGATCGTCACCGGGCTCCACCAGGCGGGGGGGGTCGGGAACCTCGAGGCAGCCCACGCGATCTGCGACATCTTCGACGTGCCGCTCGTGCGTCACAGCCTGTGCGACCTCGGCGTGGCCACCGCCGCTGCCCTGCAGGTTCTTTCGACCTGGAAGCCCACGGGGATGGCGCACCAGACGCACCTCACGCTCGTCGAGCACGACCTCCTCGCACAGCGCCTGACGTTCGCCGACGGATGCCTGGAGGTGCCGGCGGGGCCGGGCCTCGGCGTCGAGCTCGACGGGGGAGCGGTCGAGCGGTACGCAAAGCGGTTCCGGGAAGAGGGCGAGTACGTGAGCTACGAGCACCACGAACGGTGACGCCGTCATGAAGCTCGGAACCGCAAACTGGTGCACCACGGGCACCCTGCGGCCGGCACAGTCCGCAGCCCAGGAGCTCGGGCTGGACCTCGAAGAGAGGCCCGCTTACGGCGCGGCAGCGTGGCGGCGTAGCTCCTCGACCTGCCTGCACCTCGACCGCGGCAGCGCCCGTGAGTGCTAGCTGAGCTCGAAGGCGGGATGCGCCTCGGGATCGGCACCGGGCACTGTCAAACGCGGCCGGAAGGCGACGTGGCGCGAGGCGAGGACCCCGCAAGCGACGCTCGCCACCAGGCAGATCCCGCCGCAGATCGTCATCGAAGCCGGGGCACCGAGCTTGTCGGTGATCAGGCCGGCGATCGGCCCCCCGATGGGGGTTCCCCCCATGAAGACCATCATGTACAGGGCCATCACGCGTCCACGGAATCGCGAGTCGCTGGCGAGCTGGACCGACGCGTTCGCCGTCGAACTGAACGAGGTCGACGCGATCCCGCAGGCAACCAGGACGGCCATGAACGCGAACACCCACGGGACGAAGCCCATTGCGATCATCGAGACCGAGAAGGCGGCCGCCACGGCGAACAGGAAGCTGAGCTTCACCGTTGCGCGCCGCGCCGCCAGCACCGCGCCGACCAGCGAACCGAGCGCGACCGCCGTGTTGAGAAGACCGTAGAGGTCGGCGCCGGAATGAAAGACGTTCTTGGCGTACGCGGACAAGAAAACCGAGAAGTTGTAGCCGAAGGTGCCGATGAAGAACACCGCCACCAAGCTCCACAGGATCTGCGGTCTGGCAGCAACGTAGCGGAGCCCCTCGCGCAGCATGCCGCGCTCGCGCGGTGGGCCAGGGATCGTACGGAGAAGCTCCGGACGCATGGCAAGCAGGGCGGTGATGGTCGCTCCGTAGGACGCTGCATTGATCGCGAACGCCCAACCCGAACCGGTGGCTGCGATCATCAGCCCGGCAACGGCAGGGCCGATCAGACGGGCGAGCTGAAAGGTGCCGGTGTTCAAACTCACAGCGTTCCGAACAAGGTGCTCAGGCACCATTTCGTTGACGAAGACCTGCCGAGTCGGGTTGTCCACCACCGTCACCGTGCCGAGCAGGAACGCGACGACGTAGATCTGCCAAACGGACACCGCACCGGAGAGAGTCAGCGCCGCAAGCAACGCGGCCAGAAGCCCCATGATCGCCTGCGTCACGACGAGAATCGATCGCTTGGGGAACCGGTCGATGACCAGGCCGCCAAAAAGGCCGAACAGCAGCATGGGCAGGAACTGCAGGGCAGTCGTGATACCAACCGCCAGCGGGGAGTTGGTCAGCTGGAGCACGAGCCAGTCCTGGGCGATCCTTTGCATCCAGGTACCGGTATTCGAGATCACCTGGCCGGTGAAGTAGAGGCGGTAGTTCCGTTCCCGCAGAGCCGACAGGACGGGGACCCTGCCCGATCCGCCCGCCTCCCCGCCCACGCTGCGGGTCCCGGTGCCGGCATCCGGCGGGATGGTCCCCGTACCTCCTTCGTCCACCAGACGCGCGCCCTCGTCCTTCGAAGTGAACGGAGGGTCGCCTGGATCGGACATGGACCTCATGGCAGTTCGGCGAGGCGCTGCAGCGCGCCTGCGGCGGTTTTGATCGCGTCGCGGTCGGCGCGACTCAAGCGGTCGAAGTGCGCAGCCAGCCACGCCGTGCGCATCTGGCGGATCCGGTCGACGAGCTCGTCACCCGCCGGCGTCCTCGAGATCAGCACCTGACGTTGGTCGGCGGGATCGCGGTCCCGACGCACCAGCCCTTTTGCCGCGAGACGCTCGAGGATGCGCGTCATCGACGGCGGCTGGACGTGCTCGCAGCGGGCGAGCACCGCTGGCGTCACGGGCTGCATCCGGCCGACGCGGCCCAGCACGGCGGTCTCCGACGGGGATAGCTCGTCGTCAACCTCCTGCTCGTAACGCATGCGCCGCGACAACACGAGCAGCGCGGATCGGAGCTTGTCGAGCGATGCGTCAACGCCGACTCCCTCAGAAACCGAGCGGCTGCGCCGACCCGCCGGGCGGCCCTCGATCGTCATTGCCATGTTGTTAGCATACCTCATTAGGTAGCCTAACCATTCGGGCCGCGGCCTCTTCCTTTGCGCACAATGAGGAGCCTCCTCGCGCCCGGATATGAGCGCATCGTTCACTAGTGGGACGCGCGCCCTTCCCCGGCTAGGAGTGCGCGACCGCTGCTCCGCTAATCTCTGTTCTTCGCGGGGCTATAGCTCAGTTGGTTAGAGCGCAGCACTGATAATGCTGAGGCCGGTGGTTCAAGTCCACCTAGCCCCACCCGCGGGTCGTCACCCAGGGACCGACCACTTGCTGTCCGGGAGGCCCACCCAGCCCCCGCCCTGATCTCCCCGTGCGTAGTAGTCGGGAGACCAGATCGTGATCTCCCGCTCCGTGTCGGTGGGGCTGCTGTCCTGGGCCTCGTAGAGACCGGCGCGCGCCACGAGCTTCCCGTCGGCGGTCTCGATGTCTAGGTGGAGCCGCACGACAAAGACCGGCCCGGTGCACAGGAACAGACGCTCGTCCGGCAGCTCGTTGACCTTCTCGGCCACGACAACCATCGTTTTGCCTCCTCACCACCGAACCAGTCGGCCAAGACCGCCAGCTGCATCCGTACCCGCAAGGCGGGAGCGGGACTCATTCGGCCACGGGTCGTGCGCCCGGGCGCGGCCACGGAGCCCGCGCCGGTGTTGCCATGAGAGCGGCGTCAGTCGGCGCGGGAATGGTGCTCGAGGAAGCGGAGGATCGTTGCGTGCTTCGCCGTGTCCAGCATCATCAGCTTGACGATCAGGGCCCACAACGTGGTCTCCTCGAACGGGCGCAGCCGCTTGTGCAGTGCCTCGAGGTCGCGACGATCCTGTTCCTCGTACGCCCGGAGCGCGCGGGTCGCGGCGAGCACGTCGTCCTCGAGATGCCATCCGAGCGGGGGCACAGAGGTCTCGACGCCACCGAGTGTGCCCCAGGCCATCGCTGTCGCAAGCTCGACGAGCATCCGGTGGTGCCGCCGCTCATCGTCCATGATGAGACCGATCAGATACCTGACGGCGGGGTCGGACGCCGTCGTGGCCATCCGTTCGTACGCGGCGAGCATGCGGCCCTCCTCGGTGCCGTGCGTCGCCAGCGACTCGACGAGCTCGCGGATGGTCACACTCGCGCCAGTCGCCCGCAGCCCTTCGAGCGCCTGCTCGAACCCGGTCGCCGACGCGCTTGGCCGGGGCTGCTCCGCCGCACCGCCCGTACCGCCGCCATCGATGCCGCCCATGGCGCCTCCGCCCTCGTGCAAGCTGACGACCTGGATGGTACTTCGGCACCCGTAGCCAGTCCGGGTCCCGATAGCGTCACGCCACGTGGGCTTCTACCGAGAACAGGTGCTTCCCCGCCTGATCGACCGCGCGTGCGCCACGTCGGGTATGGAGGAGTGGCGCGCACAGGTCGCCGAGGGGCTCACCGGCCGGGTCGTCGAGATCGGCTTCGGCTCGGGGCTCAACGTCGAGCACTATCCCGCGGACATCGATGTGGTGCTCGCCGTGGAGCCCTCGCCGGTCGCAAGGCGCCTCGCGCGGCGACGGATCGACGCGAGTCCGGTACCCGTGCAGCACATCGGGACCGATGGTCGGTCGATGCCTGTCGAGGACAACACCTGTGACGCCGCGCTCTCCACCTTCACGCTTTGCACCGTGCCCGACGTCGACCTGGCGCTCGCCGAGATCTTCCGTGTGCTCCGGCCCGGCGGGAAGCTCCACTTCCTCGAGCACGGCATCTCGCCCGATCTCCATGTCGCATCCTGGCAGCGGCGCCTCGAGCCACTGCAACGGCGTCTCGGCGACGGTTGTCACCTGACCCGCGACGCCGCGTCACTCGTGACGGCCGCCGGCTTCGAGCTCGAAAGATGCGACCAGCGCTACGCGCAGGGACCGAAGCCCTGGAGCTACTTCACGTTGGGTGTGGCCGCCAAACCGGGGTGACCGCGGCGCCTCAGGCGGGGCCGTCGACGTTCACGGTCGGAACGCCACGCCCCGCGCGGACGACGACGATGGCACTCTCGTCCTCCCCGGGATTCGACTCGCGATGCACGGCGCCTGGCGGCACGTGCAGGAAGTCGCCCGGCTCGGCGTCGACGACCTCGCGACCACCTGCGCCCCACTCGATACGGACACGCCCGCGCGCCACGTAAATAGACGTCTCGTAGCCGCCGGGGAGGTGCCAGCCCGACACCGCCCCAGGCTCGGTCCTGACGAGCCCGGCCCAGATACCGTCCGCGACGATCGCCTCCTTCCGAACCATCCCGGGGGTCGGGTCCGCCTCCTTCAAGTCCGAGGACGCAACCCGCCGCACCGGGCCGGTCGCCGTCAACCTCGGCTCACCCTCGGCGGGCGGTCTTCACCGCGGTCCCGTACGCGCAGATCTCCGTCCAGTTGTTGCCCATGTCGGAGGTGTCGAAGCGGAAGGCGAGGACCGCGTCGGCGCCCTTGGCCCGCGCCTCTTCGACCATGCGTTGCATGACCTCCTCGCGGCTCGCCACCAGGTTCTTCGTCATCCCCTTCAGCTCGCCGCCGACGAAGGACTTGAGTCCGGCCCCGAGCTGCGAGCCGATGTTGCGCGCCCGGACCGTGAGGCCGAACACCTCCCCCAGCACCTCGGTGATCTCGTAGCCGGGGATGTCGTTCATCGTGCTGACCAGCATGTAGCCCCTCCTCGCTCGGTCTCCGCACCGGCGCGCCGGCGCCCGGGCGCGGCGTCGGACCCCGCCTCCGGAGGCCTCGACGCGTGAATCGTGCCACAGCGTGCAGGTGCGCCGCCGAAGCGCGAGCGTTTGGTTCGACAGCGGTTCTGGGTGTCGTATGATCTCCTTCTGGTTGCGCGTACCTTTCAGGTGGCCGTTCACAGGGGCCGGAGCTGAACGGAGGGATGCGGGGTGTGCGAATTACTGGTGGCGGGCTTCGAGACGCCTCAGCCGTTCCGTGCCCTCGCCCCCGTGGCCTCGAGCCTCGAAGAGCTCGGCGTGGCGGGCTTCGGTTGGGGTGCGGCATGGCTCGACGAAGGGTCCGGGGCGGTCCGCGGGGTGAAGGGCCTCGGCCGCTTCCGTGAAGAGGGCCGGCGCAAGGCCGCCCTCCTCACAGCCACCTCCCGGCGCTTCGTGGTCCACCTCCGCCGACCGAGCCAGCTGTCGACGATCCAGTACGCCGACACCCAGCCCTTCTTCGACAGCGAGCGGAGCGCTTGGTGCCACAACGGTTTCTTCGACAAGGCGGAGGAGCTCCGCCCATGCTTCGCGGACCGGCTCCAGGGCCGTGCGGACAGCGAGGTCGGATGGCTGCTCTTCCTCGATCTCGTGGCGAAGGGCGCCCGCCCCATCGACGCGCTTCGCACGGTCGACGAGACTCTTGGGGGGAACGTGAACCTCGCGTACCTCGGCAACGACGGGGAGCTCTCCATCTTCTCGCGCAGCACCACCAACTCCTTCTGGCGTTTCAGCCTCGACGGCGCCGAGATGGCGGCGACCGGGATCCATTCCGCCGACAGCTCGCTGTTCGACTTCGTCGTCCCGCGTGCGTCGGACCGGGAGCTGCTCGTGCCGGGAACGGCGGTCCAGCTGGCCGGCCCGCTCACCCCGGACCGGGAACCTGCGCAAGGGACACAAGCAGCCTGACATTCCGCCACCGGCAGCGGCAGCGACCGAAGCGGCAAAGACGCGGTAAACCAGTCTCCGGGCGGCGAGCCGCCCGGCCTTCACACGGTCACGACAGCACGATCACCAGAGCGATCACGACAGGAGGGGGCATGGCGAAGAGCGGGGACCGGGGCGTCGGGAAACACGGGTTCGTCCGCGACAACGAGCTGCTCGACGACGAGCAACGGGAGGCGGGGAAGCGGACCGTCGCGACGATCGAGGAGCAGGGACTGCGGACCGTCCGGATGATCTGGGTCGACCAGCACGGCGTGCCCCGGTGCAAGTTCATGTCGGCGGTCGACTACGTCTCGTCGCTGGAGAACGGGATCGACTTCTCGGCGGCCCTCTTCAACATGGACTCGGCCAACAACGTCTTCACGCCGCTGTTCGCCGAGGGCGGCGGACTTGGGATCCCCGAGCTCACCGGCTTCCCCGACATGGTGCTCGTCCCCGATCCCAGCACCTTCCGGCTCCTCCCCTACGCCGACCGCTCCGCGTGGGTCGTGACCGACGCATACTTCTCGAACGGCCGTCCCATCCCGATCGACGCCCGCCGGATCCTTCGCCAGCAGGTAACTGCCGCAGAGGAGATGGGCTTCGACTTCGTCGCCGGGCTCGAGGTGGAGTTCTACGTCGTGCGGCGGGACACCCCGCGCATCGAGCTCGACGAGACGGGGTGGCCGCCCCCGCCCCCCAAGGTCTCTGTGATCGAGCAGGGCTACCAGTACCTCTCCGAGACGCGCCTCGGCTCTATCAACGGCCTCGTCGAGCGGCTCCGCGACGCCTATCTCGGTCTCGACCTCCCGCTCCGTTCGATCGAGGACGAGTGGGGGCCGGGCCAGCTCGAGGTCACCTTCGAGCCCATGACGGGCCTCGACGGCGCCGACGCGATGGTCCTCTTCCGCTCAGCGACCAAGCAGGTGGCCGACTCGCTCGGGATGCACGCGACGTTCATGTGCCGGCCAGGGCTCCCGAACTTCTTCTCGTGCGGCTGGCACCTGCACGAGAGCCTGCGGGACCGCAAGACCGGCGCGAACGCGTTCACGAGCGACTCTGCGTCGGACCGGCTGTCGGAGACCGGCCGGCGGTTCGTCGCCGGGATCCTCGAGCACGCCATCCCCATGACGGTCTTCACCACCCCGACGATCAACGGCTACAAGCGGTTCAAGCCGTACTCGTTCGCACCAGACCGCGTGACCTGGGCCAACGAGAACCGGGGGACGATGGTGCGCGTCCAGGGAGACCCGCTCGAGAGGGGGGCGCACATCGAGAACCGGCTCGGCGAGCCGGCCGCGAACCCGTACCTCTACTTCGCCGCCAACATCGCGGCGGGGCTCGACGGCATCCGCCGCAATCTCGAGCCGCCACCCGTCGTCGAAGCGAACCCCTACGCGGCCGAGGCGCCGATGCTGCCGAGGTCGCTGTGGGAGGCCGTCGACAGCCTCGAGAAGGACCCGTTCTTCGCGGAGAGCTTCGGCGAGAGCTTCGTGAGCTTCATCATCGGCGCCAAGCGCAACGAGATCTCCCGCTTCCTCTCGGAGGTCACCGACTGGGAGATGCGGGAGTACTTCGAGTTCTTCTGAGCGAGACGGATTTCTTTCTAGACGCACAGGCAGGATCTGAGACGACGGACAGAGAGGACAGAGAGGAAGGTGCCGATGCCGCTCGTGCCGTACGTGACAGAGGACGCTGCCGAGGGCGTCGTGAAGGAGGTCTTCGACGACATCAAGGCGTCGAGGGGCCTCGAGCGAGTTCCGACCTTCTGGCGCGCGATCGCCCACCAGCCCGAGTATCTCCGACACGAGTGGGAGAAGCTGAAGGCGATCATGTCGACCGGCACCATCGACCGCAAGGTGAAGGAGATGATCGCGGTCGCCGTCTCGGCGACGAACAACTGCGACTACTGCCTGGAGAGCCACACCGCGATGTTGCGGGGGCTCGGGGCAACCGACGCCGAGATCGTCGAGCTCCTCTCCGTCGTCGACTACTTCAACGGCTCGAACGCGATCGCGAGCGGCCTCAAGGTGGAGTACGAGCCGCCAGTGCTTGCCGAAGGGCGGGACAGCACCAGCCCCCCCGCCTGAAGTGACGGCCACCGCCGGATGACCACCATCCTTCGCGCCGAGGTGCTCGAGGTTCGCATGGCGTTGAAGACGCCGTTCGTCACCGGCTTCGGCACCACCGACACGCGCCGGACGGTCGTCGTCCATCTCGTCGACACCGACGGGGCGGAGGGCTGGGGCGAGGCGGCCGCCCTCGACCACCCCTTCTATCTCCCCGACACGACGTCCTCCACCTTCGCGGTGGTTGCCGAGTGGGCGCTGCCGCTCGCGCTCGACGGGCCGCCCGAGCCCCGGGCCGTCGCGTCGCGTCTCGCCGCGATCCGGGGGAACACCTTCGCCCGAGCCGGGGTCGAAGCCGCCTTCTGGTGTCTCGAGTCGGTGCGCCGCGGCGTCCCCCTCGCGCGACTCTTCGCCGAGCAGGCGGGTGCCGGCGAGGAAGACCGCGGAGCCTCGGCCCGAGTCGCAGTGGAGGTCGGCGACAGCATCGGGATTCACCCGTCGGTCGCCGCGACGCTCGCAGCGGTCGATGAGGCGTTGGGGAAGGGGTACCGGCGGATCAAGCTCAAGGTCAAGCCGGGGTGGGACGAAGAGATCGTCGCCCCGGTGCGCGACGCCCTCGGCTCGGACGCCATGCTCCAGGTGGACGCCAACGGGTCGTACACCTCGTCGCGCGAGGACCTCGCGCGGCTCGTCCGCCTCGACCGTTACGACCTCGCCTGCATCGAGCAGCCCCTCGGCTGGGACGACCTCGAGGGGCACGCAAGGCTGCAGCGCCGCATCGAGACGCCGATCTGCCTCGACGAGTGCCTCCGATCCTCGAGCGACGTCGTCCGCGCCCTCGACATGGGCGCCTGCCGCAACGTGAACCTGAAGCCCGGCAGGGTGGGGGGTGCAGCCGAGAGCTTCGAGGTCCACCGTCTGTGCCGCGACGCCGCGGTGCCCCTGTGGTGCGGCGGGATGCTCGAATCCGGCATCGGGCGCGCGCTCAACCTCGCGATCTCCGCGCTCGAGGGCTTCAACCAGCCCGCCGACATGTCGCCACCACTCGAGCTCTACGACTTCGACCTGGTCCACCCCACGCTGGAGCTGCAGTCCGACGGGACGATCGCGGTCCCGGTCACGCCCGGTCTGGGCTTCGAGGTCACACGGGGGCGCGTCGAGTCGTCGACGGTCAAGCGCGCGGAGGTCCCGGTCCCAGCCGCCGCGTGACGGTCAGTCGCAACACTGCGTGCTCAGCCGACCGCTGCGCCGGCCGTGCCAGACGGGCCGACGATGACGGTGTCACGGTCCAGGTAGTAGTCAAACGCGAGCACCGTCGCGCCGTGGTCTGCCGCCCACCGGGCGAACCGCTGATGCACGGGGTGGACCGTGTAGCGCGCGAGCGCCTCCTCGTCGGCCACGACGACGTGGATCATCCACTGGTAGCCGCGGGTCCTCTCGTTGAAGAGCGGCGGCCCGAGCGCGAGCGCTTCGAAGCCGCCGATCTCTTCGGGCCACGTGCCCAGTTGCTCGTGCATCTCTGCGACCTCGGCGGGGCCGAGCTCCGGATCGAAGGAGAGAAGGACGGCATGGAGGAGGCTCACGGCCGCCCCTCCGCGCCGCCCGCGTCCCCGTTGTCGCCGCCGCTCGGCCCGCTGCCGCTCAGCTCGGTGGAGCCCAGGAGGTCGGCAACGTACGACTCTTTCGCCGGCATCCCGGCGAGGCCGAGGAAGGTCTCCGTCCGCTGCACGCCTTCGATGCGCCAGATCTCGGCAAGCAGCACCTGGCGCAGGTGGGCGTGGTCGCGGACGCGGAGGCGGGCGAGCATGTCCATCGACCCGGTCACGACGACCACCTCCTCGAGCTCCGGCAGTCGCTGGAGCGCCTGGATGATCGCGGCCTGGTCCGCCCCCTGGCCGGCCGTCACCGCGAGCACCACCATCTCGAAGCCGAGGGCGGTCCAGTCGATCCGAACGGTGTACCCCTGGATGACGCCCAGCCGCTCCAGCCGGGCGATCCTCTCCCCGACTGCGGGCGGGGACATGTGCAGCTGGCGGGCGAGCTTTCGCTGCGACGCCCGGGAGTCCGCCGCCAGGAGAGCGAGGAGCTGGCGGTCGATCCCGTCGAGCTTCGCCGGCTCGCTCGGCAGCGGCGTCGTGACGTCGAGCAGCCCCCACAGCGGGGTCCCTTCAGGAGCCGTCGGCGAACGGGATGTCCCTCCAGGAGCCGTCGGCGAACGGGAGGTCCCTTCGGTCCCGGAGGCGACGCCGGTCCGACCCCTCGTCACAGCCCGTTCGAACGATCCGGCACTCACATCGTTCCCCCCTCGGCCCTCTCGCTTGTCACATACCGGAGGTGATGCGTAGAGTACCTTTCAACTGACGCCAATCTATCCTTCGGGAGCCACCAATTGAATTACGCCCGTGACGACCTGGACGACACAGGTCCGGACTGGTCCCGGCGCTTCGCGAGACGCATGTCGCTCGGCGGCGGTGAGCTCACCTCGATCCTGTCCCTCGCAGGGTCCACCGACACCATCACGTTCTCGGGCGGGTTCCCCGCCCCTGAGCTCTTCCCGGTCGATCTCGTGGCGCCGATCCTCTCCGGCCTCCTCGCGCACGACGCCCCGCGCACCCTCCAGTACAGCCCGACCGAGGGTCTTCCGGCCAGCCGTGTGGCCGTCGCCGACCTGGTCGCGGCGAGCCAGGGCGTCCGGCCCGACCCCGGCCACGTGCTCGTGACGAGCGGCGGCATCGACGCCCTCACCCTGCTTGCGCGGGTCTTCCTCGAGCCCGGTGACTCGGTGGTCGCGGAGGGACCGACCTATCTCGGCGCGCTCATGGCGTTCTCGCAGGCGGACACGGACGTGGTGGCCATCCCGATGGACCACGAAGGCATGTGCGTCGACGAGGTCGAGCTGCGACTTGCGGGGCGCGTCGGCCGTCCGGTCCCCAAGCTCTGCTACGTCATCCCGGACTACCAGAACCCGACCGGCCTCACGCTTTCTGCCGAGCGACGTCGGGCGCTCGTGGAGTTGTGCCGCCGCCATGGGGTCCTCATCGTGGAGGACGTCGCCTACCGGGAGCTCGGGTTCGGCGGCGCACCGGCGCCGAGCCTGTGGTCGCTCGGGCCCGACGTGGTGCTCCAGATCGGCACGTTCTCGAAGATCCTCTTCCCGGGCGCCCGGCTCGGCTGGGCGATCGGGCCGCGCGAGGTGGTCGCCGCGATGTCCGTGGCCAAGCAGAACTCCGATCAGTGCGCCGGGGCCCTCGGCCAGCAGATCATGACGGCCTTCGTCCAAGGCGGCCACTTCCCGGCTCACCTCTCCCGGGCCCGCGCGCTCTACGAGACCCGGGCGCTCGCGATGCTCGACGCGCTCGAGCGCCACATGCCCGAGGGGACGGACTGGACGAAGCCGCGGGGTGGTTTCTTCGTCTGGTTGACCGCGCCAGAAGGCGCGGACGCGGCCCGCATGGCGGCAGCAGCCGGGAGGGAGAAGGTCGCATTCGTGCCCGGCACGCCGTTCTACACCGACGGCAGCGGCACCAACCAGATCCGTCTCGCCTACAGCGCGGTCCCGCCGGATCGGATCGAAGAGGGCGTCACCCGGTTCGCGAGGCTCCTCGACGTCGAGCTCCGTACCGCCGCACGCGACCAGCTCCGGGTGCGGAGCGCAGCCCGATGACGACCGCAGACAAGCACTTCTCCTCGGAGCCAGGGGGCGAGGCCCGTGGCGAGGCGTGGTTCGTCGAGGTCGAGGCGATCGAGCCGGTCACGCTCCTTCCCGGTCTCGACTTCCGCCCGGTCCTCGGCGAGGACACCATGGTGAACTTCGTGCGGTTCGCCCCGCACACCGAGGCGCCCCGCCACGCGCACTCCGAAGAGCAGATCGTGGTCGTCCTCGAGGGGGAGTTCGACTTCGAGATCGCCGGCGCGGTGCGCACGATGCGCCCGGGAGACGTTGCGGTCGTGCCGTCGTGGGTGCCGCACGGCGCCCGCACCGGCTCCACCGGCTGCTACGAAGCCGACGTGTTCAACCCACCGCGCGAGACGCTCCTCGACCACGCCCGCACCCAACGCGAACGTGCGCTCTTCGCCCTCGCCAAAGCCGAGATCGGCGACGCCGCGCCGAAAGGCGGCGAACGGACCGGGGAGCGCCGCTGATGGATCTCGGGCTCCGGGGCCGGCGTGCGGTGGTCACGGGGGGAACCAAGGGCATCGGGCGCGCCGTCGTCGACGAGCTCGTTTCCGAGGGCGCGTCGGTCGCGTTCTGCGCACGTCGCGCCGACGAGGTGAAGGATGCTGAAGCCGAGGTGCGCCGCGCGCACGGCGACCACGACGGCAACCGCGTCTTCGGTTTCGCCGCCGACGTGACCAGCGCCGGCGAGGTGGAGCGCTTCGTCGCCGAGTCTGCGGCAACCCTCGGCGGAATCGACGTGCTGGTGAACAACGCCGGCGGCGCGCACCCGGGCGACTTCGAGACCCTCACCGACGAAGACTGGCAGCACGACCTCGACGTGAAGCTCTTCTCCCAGATCCGCTGCACCCGTGCGGCGCTGCCCCACCTGCGGCGCAGCGCCGCCGCCCGGGTGGTGAACGTGAACGCGGTCTACGGCAAGTACCCGGACCCTGCCTTCTTCGCCACGACGGTCAACCGTGCGGCCTGCCTGAGCCTGACCAAGGCGCTTGCGCAGGAGTTCGGACCCGAGGGGATCCTCGTCAACAGCGTGAACATCGGCTTCGTCGTGACCCCGCAGTGGGAGAACATCCGGAACCGGCGCGCGCCCGATCTTCCAGCGGAGGAGTTCTTCGCCCGCCTGGCCGCTGCGGAGGTGCCGCTCGGCCGGTTCGGCGTCGTCGACGAGGTGTCGGGAGTGGTCGCCTTCTTGGCGAGTGACCGGGCGTCGTACGTGACCGGCGCCATGGTCGATGTTGCTGGAGGTATGGGCAAGTACGTCTGACCCTCCCGGGCACGGCGCCCGGGAGGACGAGGGGAGGGCAGATGACAGGAATGCGGGGGACTCCCGGGGAAGGCCCCGGCGCCGCGACCGCGACGCCGACGCAACAGGGAGCGTCGCCGGATCTCCACACCGGAGAGCTGGCGAAGGGCTCGCTCCGGACGATCGACGCGATCGCCATCTCGGTCTCGGTGCTCTCGCCGGCGATGGCGATGGACCTCAACACGGGCGGCGTCGCCGCGATCGCCGGGGGGTCGACGCCCCTCTCCACGCTCCTCGGGGGTATCGGCTGCCTTGCCCTCGGGTTCGTGGTCGTGGGGTTCACCAGGCGGATGGCGGCTGCGGGCTACGCGTACACGTACATCAGCCGGAGCATGGGGAAGCACTGGGGGTTCCTCGGGGGATGGCTCTACGCGTTCGGCTTCGCCGCGTTCGTCCCGATGACGATGTCGGCCGTCGGCTACCTCGCGGCGACACTGCTCGGCATCCACGCCTCCTACGCCTGGTTCCTCTTCTTCCTGCTCGGAATGGCGCTGCTGCTGGTCCTCTCCTTGATCCGGGTCCGGGTCACGACGAAGTTCCAGCTGGCCGTGGGCATCACGACCGTGCTCCTGTTCTTCATCATCGACCTCATCGTGACGGGCAAGGGTGGTGCGCACGGGCAGTCGCTCGGAGCGTTCACCTTCTCGCACACCGTCACCGGAGGGTTCCACGGAGTCTTCTACGGCCTGATCCTCGGCGTGACCTCGTACATCGGGTTCGAGTCGGCAGCCGACTTCGGCGAGGAGACGAGGAACCCGCGCCGCGCGGTCCCCATCGCCGTGATCGCAGCCGTGACGTTCGCGATCATCTTCTACGTCTTCACCACCTACGCGGCGTCGATCGGCTTCGGGGTGAACGCTCTGCAGAAGACACCACTGCCCTGGGTGAACGGCACCTTCGCCGCGATCGCCGACACCTACGTCGGCCACGCGGCCGGCACCCTCGTCGAGATCGGCGCCATGCTCTCCGCCTTCATCGTCTGCGTGGCCTGCGCGACGGCCGGGTCGAGGACGCTCTTCGCCATGGGGCGTGAAGGCGTGGCGCCCCGCTGGTTCTCGCACACCCACCGGACGTTCAAGACGCCGTTCAACGCCACGGCGACCATCGCGGTGGTCGCGACCATCGTCGCCGCGGTGGTCGGGTTCGTCTTCGCCTCGAAGACAATGGGCGGGGACGCCTTCACCGTGTACTACCTGCTCGCCACCATCGGCACGCTCGCGGTGGTCCTCGTCTACATCGGGCTGTGCCTCGGCGGGATCGGCTTCTTCTACCGGACGTCGCAGCGGTTCAACCCGCTGATCCACGGGCTCATCCCGCTCGTCGGCGCGGTGATCTTCGCCGCGGCCCTGTACGGCTCGATCTGGCCGCTCCCGCCCTCGCCAATCGACAC
>DAIRCY010000019.1:14017-32989 GCA_036796435.1 Acidimicrobiales bacterium | reverse complement strand
CCGGCGACGCGCTCGTCTGCTACACCGACGGGGTCGTCGAGGCGCACGCCGCCACGGGCGAGCAGTTCGGTGAGGAGCGGCTCGTCAGCGTGCTCGAAGAGTCCCGAGGGCGCTCCGCGGCCGGCACCGCCCGCCGGATCGAGCGGGCGGTCGTGGACTTCCGCTCACCGGACGACCACGACGATGTCGCCGTGGTCGTCGTCCGGTGCAAGCCGACGGGCTGAGCCGGCGAGGCGGAGCTCACTCCTTCCCGAGGGCGCGCGCCAGTTCGTCGCGGCCCATCTTCGAGCGCCCCGGCACGTTCTTCCGCTTCGCCATCTCGTACAGCTCGGCCCGCGTCTTCGGGCTCGTCCCGCCGCGCCTCTTGCGCTGTGCGACCGCCGCGCCCTGCTTGCCGAGCGCGGTGCGGGTGCTCTTCGGCATCTTCGAGATCGTGCGCTTCCGCTTGGCGGCGGAGATCGCGTGCCGGACGTTCCTCTTCGCTGCGTGACGTTGCTTCGCCGTTGCCATGCCTTGTTCATGCCCGGAGGAGCCTGGACTGTCCCGTCCCTCTGGCCCGCCCGTCCCGAGGGGAGCGCCCAGCTGTGCCTGGCTCCTCTGTGGCGCCATTTGCCGCTTGACAGACGTCAATAGTGATGTCATAGTGGCGCCATGGAGCTCGAGCCCGCAATCGAAGGCATCGCAGAAGCCCTTCGGCGAGCGGCGTCCGTCGGGGGGGAGGAGACCCGCCGCGTGGCTGACCTGCTTGTCGCCGGGGTGGAGCCGGCGCTCAGGCTGCACCTGATCGAGACCTTGCAAGAGGCGGCCCGCGAGCTCGAGGCCTCCACGCCGGGGCTGTCGATCGTGGTCCGCATGGAGGGCCGTGACCCGGTGCTGGCGGTCGCCGCCGGCGGGGGGACAGGCGAGCCGGGGTCAGGCGAGGCAGGCGGCTCCCTCGGCGGGTACGCAGACGACGAGCTCCTGCGGCTCACCATCCGCCTCCCGGAGGGGCTGAAGGTCCACGTCGAGCAGGCGGCCGCCTCCGTGGGCGCCTCCATCAACTCGTGGATCGTCGCCACCCTCGCGCGCGCGCTCGAGACTCCCACCGAGCCGCGGCCACAGCCCGGAAGGCGCATGCCCCGCCGGATCACCGGCTTCGTCCAAGGCTGACCCGACGGCGCAAGCCGCACGAAGCCACACGAAGCCGCACGAAGCCACACGACTGACCAACAGAGAGACTCGAAGGAAGGGTGCACGCGATGGAGATGGAGAAGAAGTTCGACGTCAGCGGGCCCGTCGAAGCGGACGTCAGCGTGCCTGCGGGCTACATCGAAGTCCTGCAGGCCGAGGGGAGCGAAGTCACCGTGGTGCTCGAGCCGTTGCGGGATTCTCGACGTGCTGACGAGCTCATCGAAGAGTCGGAGGTCTCGTTCGCGGGCGGCAAGCTCCGGGTGCGGGTACCCGGGCGCAGCTTCCGCAACGTCGACGTGCGCTGCGAGCTGCGGCTCCCGGAGGGCTCAGCGCTCGCGACCACGACGGCGTCTGCGGACGTGCGGGCGTCGTTGCTTCTGGGCGCGTTCGACGGGACGACGGCGAGCGGGGACGCTCACCTCCGGGACGTCACGGGCGACGTCGGGCACAAGTCGGCGAGCGGCGGCTTGGTCTGCGGGAGCGTCGGCGGACGGCTGCGGGTCCAGACGGCCAGCGGTGACGTCTCGGTCCGAAGAACGGCCGGCGAGGTCGAGCTCCGGCTCGCCAGTGGCGACGTGCACATCGAGGACGCCGAGAGCTCCGTGGAGGTGAAGTCGGCGTCGGGTGACGTACGTGTGGACCGTGTCCACAGCGGCCGAGTCCGCGCGCAGACGGCGTCCGGCGACGTCACGATCTCGGTCGCCGAAGGCGTCGGCGCCTACCTCGACGTGACGACCGTGAGCGGCGACACGCGCTGCACACTTCCGTTCAACGAGAACGGATCCAGCAGGGAGGCCGTGCTCGAGATCGTCGCCCGCACCGTGAGCGGCGACGTGGTGGTGCGGGGAGCCGGCCGATGAACCCGACCCTCGCTGCGATGCGCGCCGACGAAGCCGTCTCGCGCAGGGAAGAAGCCCAGCGTGACCGTTCCCGGTTGGCGCTCGTGTCCGGGCGGCGACGCGCCGGTCGGCAGGCGGTCTCCGGAGGCTCCGTCGTCGAGTCACGGGCTCACGAACTCCGCCGCCACGCGTCGCCTGCTCACGCGGCGCGCCGGTGGACCGGAAGGGCGCTGGTCACCGGCGGGCGCGCGCTGGTGCAGACCGGGACGAGGCTCGCGCGCTAGGTATGCCGGGACTGCCGTGAGCGGGACTGCCGTGAGCGGGACTGCCGTGACCGGGACGCCCCGTGAGCGGCACGGGTGGCTCACGTGACAATCAGCGAACCGTCCGGTGTGAAGTCGAACGCCCCCCACGCGACCTCCCACGGGTAGCCGTCGGGGTCGGCGAAGTAGCCCGAATAGCCGCCCCACGAGGCCTCCTGCGCCGGCTTCAGCAGCGTCGCCCCCGCACGCTGCGCACTCGCGAGCACTTCGTCTACTTCCTCGCGCGTGCGGACGTTGTGAGCGAGAGTGATGCCGCCGAACCCCGGCACCCGCGGGCCTGAGGAGCCGTCACCGACGCCCGGCCCGATGTCCCCGGCGAGCTCGTGGAAGGGGAAGAGGGCGAGCACCGTCCCTCGCAGCTGGAAGAAGACGATGCCTTCCTCCGGGCGTCGCGTGGTGGGCAGACGGAGTCCCTCCGCGTAGAAGCGGGTCGAGCGGGCGAGGTCCTCCACGCCGAGCGTGACGAGCGAGATCCGTGGTTCCACGGAGGCGAGCTTGACACACGCCGAGTGTGACCGATCCCGCAACAGAGGGGAATATCGACGGTGATGCCGGTCCGCGAGCCCCCCCTTCCCGCGCCCGGGCGCCGGACGTTCTCCGCCGCGCTGCCGTTCGCGATGCCCGCACCGATGGGCCACGGCGGCGACGCGTCGCGCACACCGGTGGCGCCGGGGGATCCCGGGCGCCGAGTCGGCAAGTGGCGCTGGCCCAAGTGGCTGCCACCCCCGAAGGTCCTGCTCGTGATCGTGATCGTGATCGCCTTCGGCGCCCTCCTCTACCGGATCCGTGGGGACCTCGGCACCGCGTTTCACCGCATCCGCCTGTCCGGGCTCGTCTGGCTGCCGGCAGCCTTCGTCGCCGAGGGGATCTCGTTCTTCGCCTACGCCCTCGTGCAACGGCGACTGCTCTCGGCAGGCGGCGCGCACATGACTCGCCGCACCGTTGCCAGCCTGACCGTCGCCGCCACCGGCATCTCGAACCTGGTGCCCGGTGGGACCGCGCCGTCGAGCGGGTGGCTGGTCAGCCAGTACCGCCGCCACGGTGTGCCGCTGCCACTGGCGCTGTGGGCCGTCCTGGCGGGCGGGTTCGCGGCCGCCATCTCGGAGCTGCTGCTGTTCCTCGTCGGCGCCGGAGTGGCCGGCCTCGTCGGCCCGTGGCCGTTTGCCGGCTTGTTGGTGCTCCTCGTCGCGACGGCGGTCGCCGGCGTCGTCGTGTCACACCATCTCGCGGTCGTCCGTGGCTGGCTCGACCGGGACCGCAGGATCCCCGGATTGCGCCTTGCGCGGCGGGCGATCCGCCACGCCGGGGAGGTCGCGCACTTCCGTGCGACCGTCGCCGGCGGCGTCGAGGTGTACGCGCTGAGCATCGTCAACTGGGTCCTCGACGTCGTGGTGCTCGCGGTCGGCTTCGCCGTGCTGGCCTTCCCGGTGCCGTGGAAGGCCCTCCTGTTCGCGTACACCGCCGCCCAGATCGCGGGGTCGCTCGCACCGGTCCCCGGAGGGATCGGCTTCGTCGAAGGCGGGATGATCGGCGCCCTGACGCTCGCGGGCACCCCCGCCGGCGACGCCGTGGTCGCCACCGTGATCTACCGGCTCGTGACCACGCTCGGGATGGCCGGAATCGGCAGCCTCGCCATACTCTTCGTCCACCGCCGCAAACCCCCCCAAGCCCGGCTCACGGGCACCGCGGCCACGCTCGCGGGGCACACGCCGGTGACGGGCCACCGTCACCCCGATCCTGGTGGCGAACCGCACGACGGCGAACTGCACGAGAGGGTGCCGGAGGCCGAGTGAACCACGTGCAACGCCGCGGCTCCGGGGACGCTACGGGCCCGCGGTCGGCGCGAGGGCCGCGGTGCGAGTCGAGAATTGGCTGAGGAGCGGCGCGGCGCCGAGCCCCAGGAGGATGCGGTGGGCCTCCTCGACGAGCTCAGCCGGCGCATCCTCCGGCGAGAGGAGGAATGCGGCATCGAGCCCGCACAACGCGAGATCGAGCGGAACGTCGAGGGAGCGCCACGATGCGGCGGCCTCGCGGAACTTCGCGGCGGCCTCCGCGGGCGGACCTGCGAGGGCCGTGAGACCTGCCTCGATGGTCGCCCGCGCGGCGAGCGTCCAGCGCCCGTGGAAACTGGCCATTCGCTCGAGCGCCTCGCGCGCTCCGGCTGCATCGCGCTGCCACAAGGCGGCCCGCGCGAGGACCGCGAGCGCGATCACCGTGTTGATCCCCTCCGGGTCGGTGACCACCAGCGCGCGCACGGCAGCGCACGCCCGCTCGAGCTCGCCGTGTGCGAGGAGCGCGAGCGCGTGGGCACGCATGTAGGTGGTGCGCATGTGGACGTACGCGTTCTGCTCGAAGAGCTCCCCCATCCGGCCGAGCGATGCGAGATCCTCTTCGCTGTCCGACGTGAGGCTTCGGGCCGTCGCGTCGAGGATGTCCTTCCACGCCGAGTGCACGGGCCGCATCGCGAGCGTTGTCGAGGCGGTCGCGAGCCGCTCCCGAGCCGACGACCAGTCCCCGACGAGCAGGCACATCTCGATCGCGTTGAGGGCGTTGGTCGTCTCCATGTGCCGGTCGCCCGCCCGCCGCGACAGCTCGGCCGCCTCGTCGGCGGCCCGCCGCGACGCCCGAGGATCGTCGTCTTGGGTGAAAAGGCTCTCGAGCAGCCTGCTCATCGCCTGGTCGTGCACCGAACGGACCGAGTCGAAGATGGCGGTCACCCCGCGCTGGAGGACGGCGGCCTCCCTGTGCCTCCCGAGCGAGAAGAGGGCACCGGCCCGCGCGCCGAGCGTCCTCCCGAACAGGGCCGTGTCGTCCAGTCGTTCGGCGATGCTGACCGCCTGTTCGGCGAAGTCCAGTGCCCTCTCGTTGTCGCCGCTCCCTTGGTAGAGATCGGCGATCGCCATCGCGAGCTGCGCACGCACGTCCTCCGCTCCTGAGTCGGGGACCGAGACGGGGGTCGACGCGGGGGTCGACGCGGGCGACGAGGCGGGGGACGACGCGGGGAACGAGGCCAACACCTGGCGGCCCTTCTCGATCGCCTCGGTGTAGCCCTGCTCCCTCACCCTGTTGGCCCTGAGCAGCTCGACCGTCGCGCGCCCCGCCGAGATGGGATCCCCCGCTTCCTCGTAGAGGTGGACGGCCTCGGTCGCGTGGACGATCGCACGGTCGTTCTCCGTCGCCATCCGGGCAGCCTTCGACGCGAGGCACAGCAGCGCGGCGCGCTCCGGGCCTTCCGGCGTCACGTCGACGGCCTGCTCGGCGTAGACGAGCGCCTGCTCGGTCGAGCCGAGCGAGAGGGCCCGATCGGCGGCGCGCTCGAGCCACCGGCGGGCAAGCGCCGCGATCTCGCCGCGTTCGGCACCGTCGCCCGTCGCGCGGTACGCCTCGAGGTAATGGGTGGCGACGAGCCCGGCGAGCTCTTCGTCGCCCGCCGACTCGAAGTGATGCGCCGATGCCAGGTGCTTGGCACGGCGGTCCCGCTTCGAGAGCGTGCCATAGGCGACCTCGCGAACGACCCCCTGGACGAACCCGAACTGGCCCCGCTCGGGCGAGCGAGGGTCCGAGTCGACGGTCAGGAACTCGCGCCGTACGAGGTTGCGCAGCTGCTCGGCGACGGTCGCCTCGTCGGTCCCCGCGACCACAGCCAGCGCGGCCGGGGTGAAGGTCGTGCCGAGCACGGCGGCGTCCTGGAGGAGCGCTCGCTCGGCGGCGGGAAGCGTGTCGAGGCGCGACGCGATGAGGGAGTGAAGCGAGTCCGGCAGCTCGAGCTTCGAGACCTCGCCCAGAAGCTCGTAGCCGTCGTCGAGCAGGACGACGATCCCCTCGTCGAGGAGGGAGCGGATCATCTCGACCGCGTGCAGCGGTACGCCGTCCGCCCGGCGGACGAGCTGGTCCGCGACGCCTGCGGGGAGACCTCGCACGAGACCGTGGAGAAGCTCGAGCATCGCCTCGTCGGCGAGCGGGTCGAGGTGGAGCGAGGTGAAGTCCCTGACGCCGGTGCCCCACGTCGCCCGGCGGTCGGCGAGCTCGGGCCTCGAAAGCGTGATCACCACGATGGGATGGTTGCGGGACCACTCGGCGACCGACTCGATGTAGTCGAGGAGGCCCGAGTCCGCCCACTGGAGGTCTTCGAAGACCATCACGACGGTGCCCTGCTCGGCGATCCGTTCGAAGAAGGTGCGCCAGGCGGAGAACAGCTCCTGGCGGTCCCCCGTCGTCGGGTCGGAAAGACCGAGGAGGTGCGCCAGGCACGGCTCGATCCACCGTCGCTCGTCGGGGTCCGCGACGTGCTCCTCCACGACTGCGGCCAGCTTCCGGCGCGCCGTCTCGTCGTCTTCGAGCTCGCTGATGCGCGCCCGCATCCTGACCATCTCGGCGAGCGCCCAGAAGGTGATGCCCTCGCCGTACGCCGGGGAGCGGCCGTGATGCCAGAACACGGTCTCGGCCAGTCCGTCGACGTACTTGAGGAGCTCCCACGCGAGCCGGCTCTTCCCGATCCCAGCGATGCCCGAGACCGAGACGAGCCGCGCCTTGCGCTCCCGGCCCGTCGAGTGGAGGAGGTCGGCGAGGAGCCGGAGCTGCTCCTCCCGGCCGACGAAGGGAGGCTCGATCTGGGAGCTGCGGCCGGCGCCGCGGCGTTGCGCGACGACGCGCATGGCGCGCCAGGCTGGGACCAACTCCTCGCGCCCTTTCACCGAGAACTCCCTCGGCTCGCCGAACGCGATGGCGTCGCGCGCCGCGAGATAGGTTGCCTCGCCGGCGAGCACCGTGCCGGGCTCGGCGACCGACTGGAGGCGCGAGGCCGTGTTCACCAGGTCGCCGGCCACCATCCCCTGTCCCGACGCGCCGAGGGTCACCGCCGCATCGCCCGTGAGCACTCCGGCCCGCGCCGCCAGGCCCTGCAGCCCCACGTCGCTCCCCAGCTTCTCCACGCCGACGACCAGCTCGAGTGCTGCGCGGACCGCGCGCTCGGCGTCGTCCTCGTTGGCGACGGGCACCCCCCACACGGCCATCACGGCGTCGCCGATGAACTTCTCGATGGAACCGCCGTAACGGCCGACGATCGCGCGGGCGAGGTCGAAATAGCGCGACAGCAGCTCGCGCACGTCCTCGGGGTCGCGCTCTTCCGACAGGGTCGTGAAGCCGACAAGGTCGCAGAACAGCACCGAGACATGGCGGAGCTCCGACACCGGGGCGGTCGGCGACGTGGCAGCCCGAACGTCGGGATCAGGACCCACCACGACGGAGCGCTCCACCTCGCCCCTCGGGGCCGGGGCCTCGGCCGGCGGCCGCCCGGGCGCTCCGCCGTAGGTGGGGGGGAGCGCCGCCCCGCACGATCCGCAGAACGCGTCGTCGAGGTCCACCATCCCGCCGCAGGCGGGGCAGGGAGCTGCGAGGGACGCGCCGCAGCTCGTGCAGAAGCGGCGGTCGGGTCTGTTCTGCGCTCCGCAGCTCGTGCAGGTCATCAGCTCGTGCAGGTCATCAGCCGCTCCCCACTGCCGAAGGCTACCAAGGCGCGACGACGCGATCGGAGCGACGAACGTCCCGGGACCCGGCGGGGCAACCCATGAGCGACCGGGTCAGCCCGCGTCACCCTGCCGGGCGACGAATACCGGGATCTTCCGCTTCGTGTTCTCCTGGTACTCGGCGTACGGGGGGTACGCGGCGACGGCTCGCTCCCACCACCGCGCCTTCTCCTCGCCGGTCACCTCTCTCGCCACGAAGTCGAAGGGCTCGGGTCCGTCCTGGATCATGAGGGCCGCCGGGTCGGCTTTCAGGTTCCAGTACCACTGCGGATGGTCCGGCGCCCCGCCCTTGGAGGCAACGAGCGCGTACTCACCATCGTGCTCGACTCGCATCAGCGCGAATTTTCTGATCTTGCCGGACTTGGCTCCTCTCGTCGTGATGATCACGACCGGCAGTCCGGTGTCGCGCAGGGTGTTCGCCCGGGCGCCGCCAGATGCCTCGTACTCGGCGACCTGGTCGCGTACCCACTCCGAGGGCGACGGTTCGTACTCGCCGACGAGCGGCATGGCGGTCCTCCTCCGTGTATGCGTGGTGCGAATCTCGTGTGGGGCTGACGTCTCCGGTCGTTGCGATGGCCGTCGTGTTGCGGTCCGCCGTCGCCGGTCGCACCGGACCCTACAGGGGGCCGCCGCCGTGCGACGTCGGCACAGCCTCCGGCGCGAACGCCGGTAGGATCCTTCGACGTCGAAGCACAGCGCGGGCGAACGAAAGAGGTGATTGCATGGCGGCGGACGAGATCCAACGGGTCGGCGTCGTAGGTTGCGGGCTCATGGGGTCGGGCATCGCCGAGGTGTGCGCCCGCAACGGCCGGTCGGTGACGGTCGTCGAAGTGGACCCGAGCGCGCTCGCCCGTGGCCGGAACCGTATCGAGGCATCGGTGCGACGGGCGGTGAGCGCCGGCAAGCTCTCGGAAGAAGAGAGCGACGAAATGCTGGGGAGGATCGAGCTCTCGACCGACATCGGGGCGCTCTCGGACCGCCAGCTCGTGGTGGAAGCGGTCGTCGAAGCGGAACCAGAGAAGCTGCGCGTCTTCGAGGCACTCGACAAGGTGGTCGAGGCGCCTGACGCGCTGCTCACGTCGAACACCTCGTCGATCCCCATCATGAAGCTGGCGATGGCGACGCACCGCCCCGAACAGGTCGTCGGTCTCCACTTCTTCAACCCTGTGCCGATCCTGCCGCTGGTCGAAGTGGTCGCTTCGCTGCTCAGCTCGGAGGAGGCCGTGAGCCGCGCCGAGGAGTTCGCCGTGGAGAAGCTCGGCAAACGCGCCATCCGCTCCAAGGACCGAGCAGGGTTCATCGTGAATGCACTCCTCATCCCCTACCTTTTGTCAGCCATCCGCATGATGGAGTCCGGCTTCGCCACCCCCGAGGACATCGACACGGGGATGGTGAAGGGCTGTGCGCACCCCATGGGTCCGCTCGCGCTGACGGACCTCATCGGTCTCGACACGACGATGGCAGTCGCGAACTCTCTTTACGAGGAGTTCAAGGAGCCGCTGTACGCGCCACCGCCACTGCTCGCGAGGATGGTCGACGCAGGGCTCCTCGGAAAGAAGACGGGCCGCGGCTTCTACGACTACACCGGCGGTGAGGTCAAGGTCGCGAGCTGAACGTCTTCCCGACAGCCGTGGGCGATTCCTCGCACAGCAGGCGCGACGCCACCAGGGCTGCGCAGGCGAGCGTCGCCGCCTCGGCGATGGTGGACCGGCTCGACTACCCCCTGTTCGTCGTCACGGTCCTTGCCGAGGGCGAGCCGAGCGGGTGTCTCGCTGGCTTCGTCACGCAATGCAGCATCTCGCCGAGCCGCTTCCTCGTCTGCGTGTCGAAGGAGAACCACACGCTTTCGGTGGCTGAGCGATCGGCGGCGCTGGGGCTCCACCTGCTCGGCCGCGAGCAGCTGGACCTCGCGCGCGTCTTCGGCGAGCTGACCGGCGACGTCACCGACAAGTTCGCTCTGGTCGAGTGGCATCCCGGCGAGACGGGCGTCCCCATCCTCGATCGGTGCGCGGCCTGGTTGGAAGGGCCGGTCGTCGAGCGCCTCGACCTGGGCGACCACGTGGGCCACCTCGTGGATCCGGTCGCTGGGGGAGGGGCAGGCGAAGCCGGGGAGCTGCTGTACTCGGCGGCGAAGCACCTCGACCCGGGGCATCCGCCCGCCCGCTGACGCTCCGGGGCTTCCGCACGACGGCCACGGCGGGGGCGCTCCTGGGCCTACTGCTCACCCTTCTGCTCACCCGCCTCCCGCTGGCCCCCGCCGCCGCCGGCGACCCGTGTCTCGGCCCACTCCGGAGCCGAGCTCGGGCTCGCCGTCGAAGGAGACGACGACGTGCTGTTCGGGCCGCCGCCGGTTCTGGTGCGCCTGCGCCGCCATGGACCTCTGGTCCGCCTCCGTGAGAGGTGGCTGCACGATCGCGCGTGGCCACAGATGGCGGGCGAGGACGACGTTCAGCTCGGCCGCGTAGACCGTGAGCTCCGCCACGAAGTAGAGCCACGCGAAGAGGCCCAGGACGATCGCGAACAAGCCGTAGATGGCGCTGTCGTGGCGCAGGTAGTGGCCGACGACGAGCTCACCGGCCGCGAGCAGGCCGGTCCAGGCGAGGCCGGCAACCACGGCGCCCGGCAAGAGGGTGCGCCAGCCGACCGGTCCCGGAGTGAGCACCCGGAACGCGAGGAGATACTCGGCGCAGCCCAGTACTGCGGTGCCGGCTCCCGAGAGGACTGAGACCACGACCGTCTCGTGCACGAGCGTGATCAGGGCGGTGAGGCCGGCGGAGACGAGCAGCCCGAGGCCGAGGAGCGTGAGGAACAACAACGCGCGGAACAGCCGCTTCGGGTAGTTGGGTCGCTCGGGTCCCGGGAGGTTCCAGATCTGCATCATCGCGAAGATGCCGTTTTCGCCGAGGGTGAGTGCTCCCCAGACCATGCCGAGGAATCCGACGCCGAGACCGACGGCGCTGTTGCGGTGGAGGGCCTTGATGTTGCGGGCGAGGTCTGTGCCGACGATCGGGAAGTCGCGGAGAGCCGAGTGCAGCAGCTGGTGGCGAAGCCCGGAGTGACTTCCCACCACGAGACCCGTCGCGGTCACGAGCAGGAGGAGAAGGGGGAAGGTCGTGCCGAAGAGTGAGTGCGCGATCGTCGACGCGAGCGACCCCGCGTTGTCGTCGCCGAACTTCTTCACGACGCCGAAGACCAGTGCGGTTGCCCGGTGACGCTGCTGGAACGCGTCCAATCGGCGGAACTGCCGCTCGATGGGGTTCACCAGGCGAACCTTCCCCGGTCGCTCAGGCACTATGCGACGGGGGTTCCCGCCGGCCGCTGTCCCGCCGGCCGCTGTCCCGGCGGCCGCCGTCCCGCCGGCCGCTGTACGGCGGACCGGGTGCCGGTCACTCCACCGTGCCGGGGCGTCCTCCCTGACTGCGCAACTCGAACCAGACGGTCTTTCCCGGTGCCTTCCCCCGGATGACGCCCCAGGAGTCGGCGATCCTGTCCACGATGGCGAGGCCGCGGCCGCGTCCGACCGTGGGCGGGGCGTCGGTCCTGACGGGAGCACCCGGACCGACGTCGGAGACTTCCACGTGGACCGATGTCGTGAGCGCCTCGACGTCCACCATGTAGGTGCTCTGGCCGTGGAGGACCGCGTTCGTTGCCAGCTCCGAGATCATGAGGCTGACGGCGTCGCTCAGCTCGGGGTGGATCGCGATGACGAGGTCCGCTGCGAACTTTCTCGCGGCGGCGATCGATGCAGGCTCGGCCCTGAAGGACCGGGTGTGCGACCGTGTGCTCATCGGATCCTCACTTGGCCCAACGCATGGCGAGCATCGCGACGTCGTCCGACGCTTCGATCGTAAGGGCCGAAAGGATCCGGTCGAGGAGCAATTCGGGCCCGGGCGGATCCGACGACGCGATCTCACGCAGACGTTCCAAGCCGGTGTCGAGATGCTCGCCGCGTCGCTCGACGAGTCCGTCGGTGTACGCGAGCACCGACGCTCCCGCCGGAACTCGCACCGTGATCGGCACGTACCGAACCGTCTCCCCGATGCCGATGGGCGCGCCCGGAACGGCCTGGACGTACTCGGCACCGTCGGTGGACACGATGAGTGGCGGAAGATGCCCGGCGTTCACGATCGTGAGCTCGTGATCCGGTACGTCGACGTGGCCGAGGAGCACGGTTGCGAAGTGACCGTCGCGGCCGACGTCGAGGAGCGCGGTCAGCTTGTTCAGGATCGTCTCGGCGTCGTCACCCTGCGCGGCGTACGCCCGGATCGCGTAGTGCAGGGATGCCATCGTGTTCGCTGCGGCGACCCCGCGTCCCGAAACGTCGCCCACCGCGAAGATGAACGACCGGTTGTCGCACCGGATGAGGTCGTACCAGTCGCCCCCCACATCCGCGGCGGCGTCCCCCGGCACGTATCGTGCCGCCACGCTCACCCCGGGCACCTCGGGAAGGTGCTTCGGGAGGAGGGCGCGCTGGAGCGTCTGGGCGATCGAGCGCTGCTCGGCGTAGAGGCGGTGGTTCTCACGAGCGAGGTGCTCGGCAAGCCGGCGACGCCGCATCAGCCACTCGGTCATGACGACCGCCCCCGCCACGAGCAGTGCGCCCGCTCCCCCGATGATCCAGGGCAGCACCGGGAGCACCCCTCCTCCGAGGGGGCGCTTGGCCGATGCCACGAAATCGAGCCGGCTCGTCCCGAAGGGGATTCGCACGCTTGCGAGCGGCCCAGGCACCGGCGCCGGTGCGGTGGCTTCGAGCAGATGGCTCCGCACAGGGCGGCTGCCGAGATACAGGGCGAAGTTCAGCCCCTTGAAAGCTGACGACGCGGGGACAGTCGCACGCCGATGAGGAGGTAACCCCGCCTCGGCGAACACGACGTAGCGCGGCGAAGTGCCCACGCTCTCCACTGCGTAGCCGATGCGCGGCGGCGTCTCGCCCAAGAGGTCCCTCACGGTCAACACCTCGGGAGCGGACAGGTGGGAGAGCGCCGGCGCGATCGCGGCCGGTCCGGACTCGTCGGCGTAGTGCCGCCCGAGGAGCAGCAGGCGGACGGGACGCCCGGTCCCGGAGGAGGAAAGGCGCCAGAGCGAGAGCGAGAGGAAGAGCTTGCCGGGCTGCGTGCCCACCTCGGAGGCGAGGTAGTTCCTGACGTCGCCGACGTCGCCGTTGCTGGCGTCGGCCACGGCGACCGCCGTGGTCAGCGGTGTCCGGACGGTGGGGATGACCTCTTGGAGCACGAGGCCGGCGGCCGCCGTCTGGACGTGCAGGAGGTGGGACTGGGTGTGCGAATTGACCACTCCCGTGATCCACGTGAGCGCCGCCACGATGACCGCCCCCGCGATACCGACGGCGATGCTCGTCACGTGCACGGGTCGCCCGCGGACCGGCCGAGCCGCTGCGGGCGCGGGGTTCGTGGCTGGGGCGCTGGCGCCGGTTTCGGTCGTGGGAGACGTGGTGAGCGTGGCCATCGCAATCGTCGTTGCAGGGCTCGGTGTGGTAGGTGCGACACTACTGAACGGAGCTGCGGCCCACCGGGTCGTCGTCGTCAGCGCGGGTGCCAAGCGTCGAACGGCCGCGGCGCACGGCGTCTTGTAGCGTCGGCCTTTGTGGCTCAACGAGACCTCGCTCACGTCACGATCGCCTACTACTCGATGGAGATCGCGCTCGACGACCTGCTGCCCACCTTCAGCGGCGGGCTCGGGGTGCTCGCCGGCGACCATGTGCGGGCCGCGGCCGACCGCGGCCTGCCGCTCGGCGCGGTCACGCTCCTGTACAACCACGGCTTCTTCGACCAGTCGATCGCAGGCGGCGAGCAGCGCGAGGCCCCGGTCGAGTGGTCGCCCTCCTCACAGCTCGAGGAGCTGCCCATACGGGTCGCGGTCGTCGTCTCCGGCCGGAGGGTCGAGATCCGCGTGTGGCGCACGATGGTCCGGGGCGTCGACGGCCACGAGGTGCCGGTCCACCTCCTCGATACCGACGTCGACGGGAACGCGCCCGAGGACAGGCAGATCACCGATCGGCTCTACACGAGTGACCCCTACGAACGGCTTCGTCAAGAGGCGGTGCTCGGGCTGGGCGGCCCGCTGGTGCTCGACACGCTGGGCTACCAGGACATCAAGGTGCACCACCTCAACGAGGGTCATGGCTCGCTCGTCCCGGTAGCCCTGCTCGCCCGGCGGGTGGCCGGTTTCGACCCGGGCGGCGCGCTCTCGGGGGGCTTGGTCGGTGCGAGGCAGGAGGACCTCGATGCCGTCCGTCGCAGATGCGTGTTCACGACGCACACGCCGGTACCGGCCGGCCACGACAGGTTCACGCAGGAGGTGGTCTCTGCGGTGCTCGGCCGGCCGGTGCTCGACGCGCTCGGCGCGTTCGGATGTCTCGAGGAAGACGGGGCGTTGAACATGACCGTCCTCGGGATGCGGTGCGCCGGGTTCGTGAACGGGGTGTCCCTCAAGCACCGCGACGTCACCCGGAGGATGTTTCCAGCGCAGCACGTCGAAGCCATCACGAACGGCGTGCACAGCGCCACCTGGGCGGCACCCGCGACGGCGGCCCTCTTCGACCGCCATGTGCCCGACTGGCGGCGCGACAGCCATCAGCTCCATTACGCAACCGGTCTGCCCCTCGACGAGCTCCGAGCCGCGCACGAGGAGAACAAGAAGGAGTTGTGCGCCGACGTGCGGCGACTCGCGGGAGTGGCGCTGCGCGAGGACGTCCTGACGGTCGGCATCGCCCTTCGCTTCGCGACCTACAAGCGCAACGACCTCGGCCTTTCCGACCTCGGCCGCCTGTCGGCGATCGCCGAGAACGAGCGGCTCCAAGTCGTCTTCGCCGGCAAGGCGCATCCTGGCGACGGCGACGCCAAGGAGATGATCCGCAGGGTCACGGCGGTGGGCGCCGAACGGTCGAGCAGTCTCACCGTCGCGTTCATCGAGAACTACGGGATGCGGCTCGGGCGCCTCCTGTGCGCCGGCTGCGACGTCTGGCTTAACACGCCGATCCCGCCGAACGAGGCTTCCGGCACGAGCGGCATGAAGGCAGCCCTGAACGGCGTCCCGAGCCTCAGCACGCTCGACGGTTGGTGGCTCGAGGGCTGGATCGAAGGAGTCACCGGGTGGGCCATCGGCGCACCGACCGCGATCGGAGCTCACTCCGAGGGGTTGGCACCTGCAGGCGGCACCGATTCGTCACCACCCAGAGGTCATGTCGAACACACCTTCGGTGTCGGCGCCGCGGGGGTGGACAGTGCCGAGGACGCCGATCGCCTGTACCGGGCGCTCGAGACGATCGTCGCCCCCATGTACTACAAGGACCGCGAGGCCCTGTCGGCGATCGGACGCCACGCCATCTCGCTCAATGCGTCCTTCTTCTCGGCGCACCGCATGGTCGACGAATACGCACGGCGGGCGTACCGGCCGGCGATCGACGCCTGACGGGCACTACGGCGCGCCACGCCCGGGTATACAGGGGATGCCCGCCCGAGAGCCGGAGGGCAGACCGCAGTGCCTGGAGGGCGGCTGACCCGGTGGCTGAACGTATCGAGGCGTGGCCCGGGCGTGCCTACCCGATGGGCGCTACCTATGACGGCGCAGGGACCAACTTCTCGGTGTTCTCCGAGGTCGCCGAGAGGATCGACCTGTGCCTGGTGAACGACGAGGGGGTAGAGACGCGGGTCCCGCTCGAGGAGGTCGACGCCCACTGCTGGCACGCGTACCTCCCCGGGCTCGGGCCTGGCCAGCAGTTCGGCTATCGCGTCCATGGTCCGTGGGACCCCGCGCAGGGGCTCCGCTGCAATCCGCACAAGCTCCTCATCGATCCCTATGCCAAGGCGATCGCCGGCTCCGTCGACTGGGATCCGGCCTGCTTCGGCTACGTCCCCGGCGACGAGGACGCGCGCAACGACGCCGACAGCGCCCCGCACGTTCCGAAGAGCGTGGTCCACAATCCGTACTTCGACTGGGGCATGGACCGCCCGCCCGGCACGCCCCTGCACGAGACCGTCCTATACGAGGTCCACGTGAAGGGGTTCACGACCCAGCATCCGCAGATTCCCGAGCCGCTGCGCGGCACGTACCTCGGCCTCGCGCACCCCGTGGCCATCGACTACCTCACGTCGCTCGGCGTGACCGCCGTCGAGCTGATGCCAGTCCACCAGTTCGTCCACGACTCGCACCTCGTCGAGCGCGGCCTCCGGAACTACTGGGGATACAACTCGATCGGGTTCTTCGCGCCCCACAACGAGTACGCGTCGGGCGACGTCGGGCAGCAGGTGCAGGACTTCAAGGCCATGGTGCGCGGGCTGCACGACGCGGGGATCGAGGTGATCCTCGACGTCGTCTACAACCACACCGCCGAGGGCAACCACCTCGGGCCGGTGCTGTCGCTCAAAGGAATCGACAACCGTGCCTACTACCGGCTCGTCCCCGACGACCCCCGCCACTACTACGACACCACGGGGACCGGGAACAGCCTGAACGTCCGGCACCCGCGGAGCCTGCAGCTCATCATGGACTCGCTTCGCTACTGGATCACCGAGATGCACGTGGACGGCTTCCGCTTCGACCTCGCGGCGACCCTCGCCCGCCAATTCCATGAGGTGGACCGGCTGTCGGCCTTCTTCGACCTCATCGAGCAGGACCCGGTCGTGAGCCAGGTGAAGCTGATCGCCGAGCCCTGGGACGTCGGAGAGGGCGGCTACCAAGTCGGCAACTTTCCCCCCGTGTGGTCGGAGTGGAACGGCAAGTACCGCGATACCGTCCGCGACTTCTGGCGCGGTGAGCCCGCGACGCTCCCCGAGCTCGCGTCACGGTTGACGGGGAGCTCGGACCTCTACGAGGCGGACTCACGCCGGCCCGTGGCGAGCATCAACTTCGTCACCGCCCACGACGGGTTCACCCTCGCCGACCTCGTCTCGTACAACGAGAAGCACAACGAGGCGAACGGTGAAGACAATCGTGACGGCGAGAGCTTCAACCGCTCGTGGAACTGCGGTGCGGAAGGGCCGACGGACGACGAGGGCGTCCTTGCATGCCGTCGCCGCGCACAGCGCAACTTCCTCACGACCCTCTTTCTGTCGCAGGGCGTGCCGATGCTGCTCGGCGGCGACGAGATCGGCCGCACCCAGCGCGGCAACAACAACGCGTACTGCCAGGACAACGAGGTCTCGTGGTTCGACTGGCGCCACGCCGACGAGGACCTCCTCGCATTCACGCGGGACCTCATCGCGCTGCGACGCGACCATCCGATCTTCCGCCGGCGCCGGTGGTTCCAGGGCCGGCCGATCCGCGGTACGCCCGACATCGCCTGGTTCCGTCCCGACGGAGAGGAGATGGACGACACGGACTGGGACGCCGGCTTCGCCAAATCGGTCGCGGTCTTCCTGAACGGCGACGCGATTCCCGACCGGGACGATCGGGGCAGGAGCGTCACCGACGACTGGTTCCTGCTCGTCCTGAACGCGTACGAGCAACCGATCGACTGGACGCTCCCGTCCGACGGCGTCCTGCGCTGGCGGGTCGTCCTCGACACTGCCCGCGAGCTCGCCCCCGACACGGAGCTCGAGCGGGGGAAGCCGTTCGTCGCGCCGGCTCGGGCGTGCACCCTGCTCGTCGCAACCGAGCTCGGCCCCCGGGGGCGCCGGCGCCGAGGTTCCAGGTTTGGCCCCCCTGGTCCGCCCCGTACGGACCCCCGGTTCGGGCCCCTGGTCCGGGCCCCTGGTCCGGGCCCCGGGGCGCACGTCCCGCCCCCGGAGGCGAACTAGTGGGACAATCCGCCCCGCATGGGGCGGGCCGATCAGGAAAAGCGCGTCGCAGCCGAGGCAGCCGCCGGGCTCGTCGAAGACGGCATGTCCGTGGGCCTGGGCACCGGGACGACGGTGGGCTTCCTCATCCCGGCGCTGGCCGGCCGGGCCCTCGATCTGCGCTGCGTGGCCACGTCCCCGCGCACCGAGCACCACGCGCGCCAGGCGGGTCTGCGGGTCGAGCGGTTCTCCGGGGTCGAGCGCCTCGACATCGCCCTCGACGGCGCCGACCAGGTGTCGCCCGAGGGATGGCTCGTGAAAGGGGGAGGGGGCGCCCACACCCGGGAGAAGCTGGTGGCCGGGGCGGCCGACCGGTTCGTGGCAATCGTCGACTCCTCGAAGCTCGTGGCTGCCCTCGAGCCCCCGGTCCCCCTGGAGCTTCTCTCGTTCGGGCTCGCGTCGACCCTCGTCCGCCTGCATGCCATCGGCCCGGTGCGGCGGCGCGATGCGCCGAGGAGCCCGGACGGGGGAGTGATCTGCGACTACCTCGGCGCCGTCGACGACCCTCGATGGCTGGCGTCGGCGCTCCGTGCCGTCCCCGGCGTGGTCGAGCACGGCCTCTTCCCTCCCGAGGCCGTCTCCGAGATCGTGGTCGGGCGTGGCAGAACCGCGGAGAGGATCTTCGTGAGGAGCACGGCCTGACGACGAGGCCGGTGGCTCAGCCGGCGTCCGGCGCCGCGGACCGGTCGGACATCACGAGCGACGAGCCGGCCTCCACCCTTCCTGCGGGGATCGACGCATCTGCGGCGAGCAGCTTCTCGAGTGGCCCCCGCTTGTCCTCGCCGCTCACGAGCCAGAGCAGCTGTCGCGCCCGCTCGATCCCCGGGTAGGTGAGCGTCATACGCCGGCGCCCCTCGTACGGAGCGGAGGTGACGGCGACGGGCCGGTCGCGGACCCCGAGGACGGCGTCTGTCGGGACGAGCGACGCGGTGTGGCCGTCGGGCCCGATGCCGAGATGCACGAGGTGGAACTGGTGGGGCAGCTCGGCGCCGTACCGCTCGGCGGCGGCCTCGAGGTCGCCGTCCTCCACCGGCATGGGACGGACCTGTGCGGCCTTGTCACCGAGGGCCTGGCGGAGGTGCGCCAGATTGCGGTCGGGATCCCCCTGCGGAGCCACGCGCTCGTCGACCTGCCAGATGATCGTGCGCTCCCACGGCATCTCCAAGGTGGTGAGCACGCCGAACATCTGCCAGGGCGACCGGCCGCCGCTCACGGCGAGATGGAACGCGCCGTCGTCCCCGACCGCCGAGTTCGCGACCTCGGCGACGTAGCGGGCTGCCGCGTGCGAGAGCGCGTCGAGGTCGTCGAAGACGATCAGGTC
>DAIRCY010000019.1:0-14007 GCA_036796435.1 Acidimicrobiales bacterium | reverse complement strand
AAGCAGTTCGAGGGCCCCTACCGGCGGGCCATCCGCGGCGAGCTCGCCGAGACCCCGCGACTCGAAGCGCTCGAAGAGGGACGCCGTGATCACCGGCGCAGGCACCCCCTCGTCGATCGCGGCGAGCACCGTCCAGCGGCCTTCGCCCGAGTCCGACACGCGTCCTGCGAAACCTTCCAGCCCCGGTGTGCGAGCGAGCGCGTCCGCGATCAGGTCGACCAGCCAAGACCCGACGACCGAGCCCCGGCGCCACAGCTCGGCCACCTCGGCGATGTCGATCGAGTACCGATACGCCTCGGGATCCCGCAGGGGCGTCGTCTCGGCGTCGCTCTCCTGGGGCTTGGTTCCCGCGTCCGCGTGGCCGATGATGCTGAGCCCCTCGGCGATCGCCGCCATCATCCCGTACTCCACCCCGTTGTGGACCATCTTCACGAAGTGGCCCGCCCCGCTCGGTCCGCAGTGGAGATAGCCGTCCTGGGCCGTCCCGTCGGTCCGCGTCCTCCCGGGCGTCGGGGGCGCGCTGGCGCGGCCCGGGGCGATGGTCTTGAAGATCGGATCGAGCCGCCGGACGGGTTCCTGCTCGCCGCCGATCATGAGGCAGTAGCCGCGCTCCAGCCCCCAGACGCCGCCACTCGTGCCGCAGTCGACGAAGTGAAGTCCCCGAGCCGAGAGCGCCTTCGCCCGCTCGATGTCGTCGCGGTAGTAGGAATTCCCCCCGTCGATGATGGTGTCGCCGGCCTCGAGGGAACCGGCGAGCTCCTCGATGGTCGAGCCCACGATCGCAGCCGGCAGCATCAGCCAGACGGCTCGGGGCGCGTCGAGCTTCGCGGCAAGCTCGGCGAGCGAGGTTGCGCCCGCCGCGCCCTCCGCCTCGAGCGCCTGGACGGCGCCGGGCGAGACGTCGTAGACGACGCAGCGGTGGCCGTCGCGCGTGAGCCGCCGGACGAGGTTCGCCCCCATCCGGCCGAGACCGACCATGCCGAGCTGCATCGGGGTGTCCGTCGCCATCCCGTCACCCTACGTCCGCCGCCCGAGCTCCGGAACCGTCCGACGTTCGGGCGTTCAGCCCCGCCGTTTGAGCGCGCGGTAGCGCCGGATCAGCGCGTTGGTCGACGAGTCGTGGGCGAGGTCAGGCTCCGAGCTCTGCTCGAGCTCCGGCACGATCGCCTTGGCGAGCTGCTTGCCGAGCTCGACCCCCCACTGGTCGAAGGAGTCGATGTCCCACAACGCTCCCTGCACGAACACGTCGTGCTCGTAGAGCGCGACGAGGGTCCCGAGGGCCCGCGGCGTCAGGCCCTCGGCGAGCAGCACGTTCGTCGGACGGTTGCCCGGCATGACCTTGTGCGCGACGACGTCCTCGGCCGTCCCGTCCGCACGGACCTCCTCCTCCGTCCGGCCGAACGCGAGTGCCTGGGCCTGTGCGAAGACGTTGGACATGAGGAGGTCGTGGTGCTCCCGGAGCGGATTCAGGTTCTTGCCGAACCCGATGAAGTCGACGGGGACGAGCCTCGTCCCCTGGTGGAGGAGCTGGTAGAAGCTGTGCTGCCCGTTCGTGCCGGGCTCGCCCCAGTAGAGGGGTCCGGTGTCGTAGTCGACGGGGGCGCCTCCCAGAGTCACCCGCTTGCCGTTCGACTCCATCGTCAGCTGCTGGAGGTAGGCGGGGAAGCGCTTCATGTAGTGGCTGTAGGGCATCACCCCGATCGACTGGGCGCCGAAGAACTCGTTGTACCAGAAGGACAACAGCCCGAGGACGACCGGCATGTTCTGCTCGAGCGGCGCGGTGCGGAAGTGCTCGTCCATCGCGTGGAACCCGGCGAGCAGCTCGCGGAAGTGCTCCGGCCCGACCGCGAGCATCGTGGACAACCCGATCGCGGAGTCCATCGAGTAACGGCCTCCGACCCAGTCCCAGAAGCCGAACATGTTGGCGGTGTCGATCCCGAAGTCCGCGACGCGCTGCGCGTTCGTCGAGACGGCGACGAAGTGCTTGGCGACGGCATCGTCGCTGCCGAGTGAGCCGACGACCCACTCGCGGGCAGACGTGGCGTTCTCGATCGTCTCGAGCGTGGAGAAAGTCTTGGAGGACACGATGAAGAGCGTCTCTGCGGGGTCGAGGTCGCGGGTCGCCTCGATGAGGTCGGTCGCGTCGATGTTGGACACGAACCGGAAGGTCATGTCGCGCCGCGAGTACCAGCGGAGCGCCTCGTAGGCCATGACCGGCCCGAGATCGGACCCGCCGATCCCGATGTTCACGATGTTGCGGATCGGCCGCCCGGTGTGGCCGGTCCACTCGCCGGCACGGACCCGGTCCGAGAAGGCCTCCATCTTTTCGAGGACCTCCTGCACCTCCTTCACGACGTCGGCCCCGTCGACGATGAGCGTCGTGTCCCTCGGCATTCGCAGGGCGACGTGCAGCGCGGCGCGGTCCTCGGAGACGTTCACGTGTTCTCCGGCGAACATGGCGTCACGGCGCGCCTCGAGGCCGGACTCGCGGGCCAACTGCACGAGGAGAGCGAGCGTCTCGGCGGTGATCCGGTTCTTCGAGAAGTCGAGGTAGAGGCCTGCTGCCTCGAGGCTGAACCTCTCCGCGCGGTCGGGGTCCCGGGCGAACAGCTCACGCAGGTGGAGGGGGGCGATTTCTCTGTGGTGGCGCTCGAGCGCCCGGAACGCGGACCGCTCGCGGAGCCGGGCCGGGTGCTCCTCGGGGGCCAGAGGCCCTGGGATCGGCATCGGGCCGACGCTACCGGGGGATCGATCGGTCGCGCATCGGTCGCCGTAGGGGGGCGGAATGGCGGTCATTCGACCTTCGACCTCCGAGCGCTGCCACCCGGGCTACGACGCTGCGCGGTCCCCCTCGGCCTTGGCGGGCGCGGCGGTCTGTGCCGCCCGGTCACCCCGCCCCGCGTCGGCCTGGGCCCCCGGCTGCTCGGCCCCGCCGTCGGCTTCCGTGACGCTCTTGCGGAGCCGTTCGAGACTCGCGGCCAGCAGTCTCGACACGTGCATCTGACTGATGCCGACCCGTGCTGCGATCTCCGACTGCGTCAGGCCGTGGGCGAAGCGGAGCTGCAGGATGAGCTGCTCGCGCGGGGCGAGCTTCGCGATCGCCGGGGCGAGGAGCTCGCGGTCTTCGACGGTGTCGAGCGACGCGTCGTCGCCGCCGATGTGCGACGCGAGGGTCTCTTCGTTGCGGTCGGTCGCGTCGATCGACGAGGTGCGGTAGCCCTGTCCGGCCTCGAGAGCTTCGAGCACGGCTTCTTCGGTCGCCCCGGTCGCCGCGGCGAGCTCTGCCACGGTGGGTGAACGGCCCAGCTCCTGGGAGAGGGTCTCGGTGACCTTGCCGAGCTCGAGGTAAAGCTCCTGGACGCGCCTCGGCGCGCGTACCGCCCAGCCTTTGTCCCGGAAGTGCCGCTTCAGCTCGCCGATGACGGTCCGGGTCGCGAAGGTCGTGAACTCGACCCCGCGATCAGGGTCGAAGCGGTCGACGGACTTGACGATGGCCAGCGATGCGACCTGGACGAGGTCCTCGTAAGGCTCTCCCCTGTTCGCGTAGCGGCGGGCGAGCTGGTGCGCGAGCCCCAGGTGCGCCGTCACCAGGCGGTCGCGGACCCCCGGGTCCCGGTGCGCTGCGAGCTCGAAGAAGAGCGCCTTCGTGTCCTCGCCTTGCGAGCGTTCCTCGTCCGTCATCGTCCCCGTCATCCGGTGTCAGGCGGTCGCGTCTGACCGGCGCTTGCACAGCCAGGCGTTCGGCCGGCCCGCTTCGTCCCCGTGTCCGTGCTCGTCCACGAGCGCATCGAGGATGCGGAGTGAGAGGTCGTCGATGTCGCCTCCCCGTCCACCTCCTGCGGTCTCGTCGGCCTCGTATCGGCAGCTCACCGTGATCGCGTCCCCCTCGCACTCGTAGTTGAGATGGAGGCGGCCGTCTTCGCGGGAGCCGACGAGCGAAAGACACAGCTCCTCGACGGCGAGGCGAAGGTCCTCTATGTCTTCCACCCCGAACCCCGCCCGGCTTGCGACCGTGGCGGCAGCCAGCCGGGCGAGGACGACGAGGTCGGCCTGGACCGGTATCGACAGGTCGACCGAGACGGTGCCCGTCTTCCGCTCGACCATGCTCACTTCACGCTCCCGGCCGCTTCACGGACGTTCTCGAAGATCGGGAAGACGCCGGTCAGCCCCGTGATCTCGAACACCTTGAGGATCCGCGGCTCTTCGATCACGAGCGGAAGGTCCCCGCCGGATTCCCGGCAGCGCTTGAGCGCGCCGACGAGCACGCCGAGCGCGGTCGAGTCGAGAAACGTGACTCCGGCGAGGTCGACGATCACGGTCGACTTGCCCGAGGTCGTCAGCGCCTGCAGCCGGTCCCGGAGGGGAGGCGCAGTGGCCACGTCGATCTCACCGGACGCCGAAACGACCGGCACACCGTCGATCTCGTCGTCTTCGATCTTGAAGTTCTGGTCCATCCGGGTGCGGCTCCTTTTCCTTGGCCCTTCCGCATACGGGGCCCTTTGGGGCCCCTTCATCGGGGGGCGTTCAGACGTGCGGGGACTGCGGGCACTGCTGGTATTCGCTCGCTGCTGGGCATTCAGTCACTGCGGGCACTGCTGGGCATTCAGTCACTGCGGGCATTTGCGGTTGCGCTCATCTCGGGGAGGTGCAACCTCAATTGCCCGCCGGCTACGGATACCCGGGCCGACCGGCTGTTACACCATCTCCGCGCTCCGGTCCCGAGGTTACGCGGGCTCGCCGGGGAAACGGGAGCGGAGCCGACTGCGGGCAGGCGCCGACCCATGGGCATCGCGGGACTAGGGGTCGGCGCTGATCTCGAACCAGACGACTTTGTGGCTCCCGAGATGCTCGGTCCCCCAGGCGCTCGCGAGCGTGTCCACGATGGCCATCCCCCTGCCGTGTTCCCGCTCGCCCGTCATGCGCAGCACCCGCGGCGAGCCAGGCGTCGAATCCGTGACCTCGACCCGGATCCGCGTCGGTGCCACGTCGACCTCGAGAAGGAACCAGCCACCTCCGTGCACGACGGCGTTCGTCACGATCTCCCCGACGAGGAGGACCGCCGCGTCGCGCACCTCTTGGGAGAAGGCGGACGACGCCTCGGCGATCAGTTGGCGCGCGTCACGCACCGAAGTGGCGTCCCCGGTCAAGCGGAGCCGCTGCGCCGACATCCGCCGGGCTGGGACGTTGCCGGGCCGGGTGGCCTGGCGTCGCTCCTTCGTCGCCGTCACCGTTGTTCTCTCATCGGGTCCATCCCTCCGCGCGGGCGGTCGGGGCGCGCCGGCCGCAGCCCTCGTCACGATGGCCTGTCCCCGCATTACCTGTCCGCCGGGAGCCAGGCTCAAACCGGGGGTCTGCGCGATGGGCCGAGTGGCGTGTGAGCGTCGCGGGGCCGCCCTGCCCCAGCTCAGCCGGCGCCGTCGAGGAGGACCGACACGGAAGGCGGGGCCCCCTCTTCGAGCACGAGCCCGCCAGGGTCGATGCCGCCCGCATCGAGGAGGTCGCGGCTGGCAGAGCGGAGATGGTCGAGGCGCTCGCCCGTGTCGACCACCGTGAGCCCGGCCACCCTTGCCCGCATGGACCGCTTGTTCGTGGTCTTCTCCTTGCGGACCGCCGCGAGCACCGCCGCCACCGCATCGAGCACCGGCGCGTCGCCCCAGCGAGCGATCCCGACGAGCGGCGCCAGCTCCACTGCGGCGTCGGGCCACGGAGCGAGGTGGACGGAGCCGAGCTGCCACCAGCTCCAGACCTCTTCGGTGACGTACGGCAGGAAGGGCGCGAGGAGCCGCAGCTGCACGGAAAGGGCGCAGGCGAGCGCGGACCGGGCGGATCCGGTCGCGGGGTCACTGGCGTCGCCGTAGGAACGGAGCTTCACGAGCTCGAGGTAGTCGTCGCAGAAGGACCAGAAGAACGCCTCGGTCGCCTCGAGCGCTCTCGAGTGGTCGTAGTTGTCGAAGGCGGCCGTCGCCTCCTCGACCACGCCGCCCAGCCTCCGCAGGAGGTCCCGGTCGATGGGCTGGACCACCGGGCCCGCCTCCTCGCCGGTCTCGCCGGTCTCACCCGCCTCGCCGAGCCGGCCGAGCACGAACTTGGACGCGTTCAGGATCTTGATGGCGAGCCGACGCCCCACCTTCATCTGCCCCTCGTCGAGCGCCGTGTCGGAGCCGAGCTTGCCGCTCGCGGCCCAGTAGCGGACGGAGTCCGCTCCGTGGCGCTCGAGGTACGGCAACGGCGTCGTGGCGTTGCCCTTGGACTTCGACATCTTCTTGCGGTCCGGGTCGACGACGAAGCCGGAGATGGCGGCGTCGGACCAGGGGAGCCGTCCGAACTCGAGCTCCGAACGGACGACGCTCGAGAAGAGCCACGTCCGGATGATGTCGTGCGCCTGCGGCCGCAGGTCGAATGGGAACACCTGCGCGAACTGCTCGGGGTCCTCCTCCCATCCGGCAACGATCATCGGCGTGAGCGACGAGGTCGCCCAGGTGTCCATCACGTCGGGGTCGCCCACGAAGCCACCTGGCCGGCCGCGCTGCGCGGCCTCGTAGCCAGCGGGCACATCGGTCGAAGGGTCGACCGGGAGACGGTCCTCTGGCGGCAGGAGCCGCTGGTCGTACAGGACGGCGCCGTCGTCGTCGATGCCGTACCACACCGGGAAGGGGACGCCGAAGAACCGCTGGCGGCTGACGTTCCAGTCGCTGTTCAGCCCCTCCACCCACGCGCGGTAGCGGTGGCCCATGTAGCCCGGGTGCCAGCGGAGCTCCTCGCCGCGCTGGAGCAGCCGGTCCCGCAACCGGAGCGTCCGGACGAACCACTGGCGAGAGGACACGATCTCGAGCGGGTGCTCGCCGTTCTCGTAGAACTTGACGGGGTGAATGATGGGGCGGGGCTCCCCGACGATGTCGCCGTGCTCGGCGAGCAGCTCGACGATGCGGGACTGGGCCTGACGGACCGTCCGGCCCACGAGCTCGCCGTAGGCGCCCAGGGCGGCCGCGAGGTCGTCGGACTCCCACCCCGGCGCTCCCCACGGCACCGGTTCGAGCCGGCCGTCGCGCCCGACGACCGTCCGGGTCGGCAGGTCGAGCTCCCTCCACCACACGATGTCCGTCGTGTCTCCGAAGGTGCAGACCATCGCGATCCCGGTGCCTTTGTCGGGGTCGGCCAGCGGGTGTGCCACGACCGGGACCCTGACGCCGAAGAGGGGGGTTCGCACCTCGTGGCCGAAGAGCTGGCGGTAACGGCCGTCGTCGGGGTGCGCGACCAGCGCCACGCAAGCGGGCAGGAGCTCCGGCCGGGTCGTCTCGATCTCCACGGCCCCGGCCCCGGCTCCGGCCCCCGCCGAGCCTGCCGTCGCCTCGGCGTCCCCGAGGGCGAACCGGATGCGGTGGTACGCCCCCGGACGTTCCCGGTCCTCGAGCTCGGCCTGGGAGACGGCCGTGCGGAAGTCCACGTCCCAAAGGGTCGGCGCCTCGTGCTGGTACACCTCGTCGCGCGCCAGCATCCGCAGGAAGGCGAGCTGCGACGTCCTCCGGGCGCGATCGCCGATCGTCGTATAGGTCCGGCTCCAGTCCACCGAGAGGCCGAGCGTCCGCCACACGTGCTCGAACGCCCGCTCGTCCTCGGCGGTCAGCCGATGGCACAGCTCCACGAAGTTGGGCCGGGAGACGCCGACGAGGTCGCCCCCGCGCTGGGCCGGCGGCTCGAAACCGGGGTCATAGGGAAGATCGGGGTCGCAACGGACGCCGAAGTAGTTCTGCACACGCCGCTCCGTCGGCAGCCCGTTGTCGTCCCATCCCATCGGGTACAGCACGGCCTTGCCGCGCATCCGCGCGAAACGCGCGACGACGTCGGTGTGGGTGTAGGACATCGCGTGGCCGATGTGCAGCGCTCCTGAGACGGTGGGCGGCGGCGTGTCGATCGAGAAGACCCGGTCGGGCGGTGCGGACGCGTCGAAGCGGTAGGTGCCGGCCGCTTCCCACACCTCGCCCCACTTCGCCTCGAGTCCGTCGACGGTCGGCTTCTCCGGGACGCGCACCGGGCGCGTCGGGGCGGCTGCGGGCCGGGGCGGTCCGGCTTGGCTCGGGCCTGACATGACCGCGTTACCGTACCTTCATGCTGCGGCTCCACGACACGGCCACCGGGACGGTCCGCCCGTTCGAGCTGCGCGACCCGGGTCGGGTCTCCATGTACGCATGTGGCCCGACCGTGTACGGGCCGCCCCATCTCGGCCATGCACGCTTCACTCTCTTCTACGACGTGGTCCGGCGGTACCTGTCGTTCCTCGGGCTCGAGGTCGTCCACGTCGTGAACGTGACCGACGTCGACGACAAGATCATCGAGCGAGCGATGCAGGAAGGCCGCCCACCCAAGGACGTGGCCGCCGAGTCCGAGTCCGACTGGTGGGAGGCGATGGACTCGTTGGACGCCCTGCCGCCTACGGCGGTGCCGCACGCCACCGACTACATCCCTCAGATGGTGGCGTTCGTCGCCGACCTCATCGGCCGCGGCTCTGCCTACGAGACCGATGACGGCGTCTACCTGCAGGTGGACGCCGTCGAGGGTTATGGGCTGCTGGCGCACCAGCCGCTCGACTCGTTGCGGGCCGGGGCGCGGGTGGAGCTTTCGGAGCAGAAGCGCTCACCACTGGATTTCGCCCTGTGGAAGAAGGCCAAGCCGGGAGAGCCGACCTGGGACTCCCCGTGGGGACCCGGCCGTCCGGGGTGGCACACCGAGTGCGTCGTCATGTCGCTCGACCTTCTCGGCGACGGCTTCGACCTGCACGGCGGCGGCCAGGACCTGATCTTCCCGCACCACGAGAACGAGCGCGCCCAGGCCGTGGCGGAGGGGCGGCAGTTCGCACGCCACTGGCTGCACTACGCGCTCGTCATGGCGGGCGGGGAGAAGATGTCGAAGTCGCTGCGGAACTTCACGACGATCGCGGAGCTGCGCGCCAACGCCGACCCGCGCGCCTATCGGCTGCTCGTCCTCCGCGCGGGCTACCGGTCGCCGATCGAGGTGACGCCCGAGACGATCGCCGACGCCGAACGCGGGCTCGCCCGGCTCGACGCGCTGGCCCGCAGGCTCTCCCTCGCCGATCCCATGGCGACAGGGGTGGTCGTGCGGGGTGCTGCTGCTGTGGAGGGAATCGAGGAGGACGCGGTTGCCCGCTTCTGCGGGCACATGGACGACGATCTGGACACTCCGGCGGCCATGGCGGTCGTGTTCGAGCTCGTGAACCGCTCGCACGTCCTTGCCGACAGCGGGGACTCGTCGGGCGCGACGCGTCTCGGTGCGACGGCTGCGCTCTTGTGCGGGGCGGTGGGATTGCGGCTCCACAGCCAGCTCGCGACCGTCGACGAGCGGACGAGCCGGCTCGTGGACGAACGGGACGCGGCGCGACGTGCGAGGGACTTCACGCGTGCGGACGCGTTGCGCGACGAGCTCGTGGCTGCGGGCTGGACCGTGGAGGACGGCCCCGAGGGGACGATCGTCCGCCGCTGAGCCGTCGCCGTGCCGGTTGCCGTGCCGGGTGCCGTGCCGGGTGCCGTGCCGGGTGCCGTGCCGGTCCGCGAGGCCGACCTCTGCCCCCCTTCACATTTTTCGTCCCCTCCGGCATCCGCGTGTACTAGCGTCCGTGCCGCAATCGGGGTCGATGTGTCGGCATCGGGCCCACCGGGGGTGCGGCACATCGCCGTCCCTGCGGGCGACAAACAGCAGATGAAAGGGGATCGCCACCGTGGCATCGGGGACGGTCAAGTGGTTCAACGCGGAGAAGGGTTACGGGTTCATCTCGCAGCCCGATGGGGGAGCCGACGTGTTCGTGCACCACACCGCAATTCAGATGAACGGCTACCGCGTGCTCGAAGAGGGGCAGGCAGTGGAGTTCAGCGTGGAGGAGGGCCCCAAGGGCCTCATGGCGAAGGACGTCCGCCCGGCCGGCTGAGAGGTCCCGCCTGCCCCGGGCGTGCCGGGGCATCGTCCGCCGACATGTGCAACCTGGTGGTCGGCGCGCGCCCCGAGTTGCGGGCCGAGGCCGGCGAGCGGGGATCGCGCTGACCCTCAGGTGTGCTTGGGTCGTGCCTGCAGGTTACTTTCGGGTAACCTCGGGGTAGATCCCTGCTGGTGGTCTCGCGGGCACGCGGGACCTGCCGGGACAATGCCGAAGGAGCGCGATTGATGGCCGAGTTCTCCCTCGAACTCAACGAGGACCAGCTCCAGATCCAGAAGTGGGTCCACGACTTCGCCGAGAGCGTCATCCGGCCGGCGGCGCACGAGTGGGACGAGCGCGAGGAGACCCCCTGGCCGATCATCGAGGAAGCGGCGAAGATCGGTCTGTACTCCTTCGACTTCATCGCCAACGCGTTCCTCGACCCCACGGGGCTCACGATGGTCCTCGTGAACGAGGAGATGAGCTGGGGTGACGCCGGCATCGCACTTGCCATCTTCGGCTCGACGCTCGCCGTCGCCGGGATCTTCGCGAACGGCACGCCCGAGCAGCACGCGGAGTGGATTCCGCAATGTTTCGGTACCCCCGACGACATCAAGCTCGCCGCATTCGGGGTCTCCGAGCCGGACGCCGGGTCGGACGTCTCGTCTCTGAAGACTCGGGCCGTCTACGACGAGGCCAAGGACGAATGGGTGCTGAACGGCACCAAGACCTGGATCACCAACGGCGGCCTCGCCAACACCCACGTCATCGTCGCCTCCGTCACACCCGAGCTCGGTTCCCGCGGCCATGCGAGCTTCGTCATTCCCGAGGGCACGCCGGGGATCAGCCAAGGACAGAAGTTCAAGAAGATGGGCATCCGGGCGTCGCACACCGCCGAGGTCGTGCTCGACGACTGTCGCGTGCCCGCGCGGTGCCTGCTCGGAGGCAAGGAGAAGCTCGACGAGCGGCTCGCACGTGCCCGCGCGGGCAAGCGCACCTCGTCACAGGCGGCGATGGCGACGTTCGAGGCGTCGCGTCCGTCGGTAGGCGCGCAGGCGGTCGGCATCTCGCGGGCCGCGTACGAGTACGCGCTCGACTACGCGAAGGAGCGCAAGCAGTTCAAGAGGGCGATCATCGAAAACCAGGCGATCGCCTTCAAGCTCGCGGACATGAAGATGCGCACGGACGCGGCTCGGCTCCTCTGCTGGCGTGCCGCCTGGATGGCCGCCAACCGCAAGCCTTTCGAGGCGGGCGAGGGCTCACAGTCGAAGCTGTTCGCGGGAGAGACCGCTGTGTGGGTCACCGAGCAGGCGATCCAGATCCTCGGCGGCTACGGCTACATCCGCGAGTACCCGGTCGAGCGGTGGCACCGCGACGCGAAGATCTACACCATCTTCGAAGGGACCTCGGAGATCCAGCGACTCGTCATCGCGCGGGCGATCTCGGGGATCCACGTCGAGTAGCGCTGCGCAGCTGCAGGTTGAGCTCGCTCACGGTGTGAGCGCTGCCGCAAGTGCTTGATACGCGGGAAGAAGCGCCTCCCACCGCTGCTCGGTGTCGGCGGGTGTGTCGCCGGGTTCACGCCCCCCGAGATAGGCGGCAAGCCTCTCGAAGTGAATCTGCCAGCCGACGCCGTAGAAGGGGAGCGGCTCAATGGGCAGGCCGCTGACCTCGACGACGACGTTCGTCTGCTCGCCCTCAGCCCGGAGGGTGACGTCGAGCGTCTCGTCGAAGGGCGGCACTCCTTGACCCTTTCGCCAGGACTCCTCTGACTCCCGCGTGGTCACGGTGAGCCGCCGCGGTGCCTCGCAGCTGTGCACTCGTCCGGTGCCTTCCCAGTCGTCAGACTCGACGAAGATCCGAAAGTCTCCTCCGGGGCGCAGGTCGCCCTCCACCTTGCAGTGCCACTTGGCAAGCCGATCGAGATCGGTGATGGCCGACCACACCTCGTCGATCGGGGCATCGAAGCGGTCTTGCATCCGGACGACCCCGCTTCCCTCAGCTACGCGCAGCCTGCCCAAGATGCGGCTCGTGCCACTGCCGTCGGTTGCCTGGTCCATTACGTGCCCCCTTTTCCGAGCGGTGGACGCCCTCGTGTCTTCCAGCAAGTGGGTGGACGGCCACGGGTCGGCAGAGTCATCGCCGTTCGCCTACACGATGCATCTCCCCGGCTCTTTTCGCCTCGCGATTGCTTGCACCCGGCAGCCGAGGATCACGTCGGGGGAAGCGGCACCGGTGCGTAGTCGGGGCGATCGGGGTCCCTCACCCCTGGGAGGAAGACCACGGCACAGGTGACGACGGAGACTGCGGCACCGATCAGCACCGTCTCGCGGGCGCCGACGGCCGTCGCGAGCAGCCCTGCGAAGACGATGCCGAGCGGTGAGAGGCAGATCGAGAACAGCCAGTCGACTGAGGAGGCGCGACCGAGCATCTCCGGGGGAACCGCGACCTGCATGAGGGTGCCCCACAGAAGGTTGCCGTAGGTCAACCCGAAGTAGGTGACCGCCCCGCAGGCTGCGACGACCGCCACGTCCGGTGCGAGGCCGATCCCGAAGAGCGCGACCGCGGCCGCCGCCCATGCAGCCCAGATCAGGCTCATGCGCCGGCGCGGAGACCCGAGCTTGCCTGCCACGACCGCTGCGGCCAGTCCGCCTGCACCGCCCACCGCGAACGTCGCGCCGTACGCAATAGCTCTCTGGTGCAGCACGTCACGCACGATCAAAGGGATGGTGACCGCGGTGGGGGAGAACCCGGCGAAGTTCGCCATTCCGGCTGCGATGATCCCGTACCACAACCACTTCTGCCGTATCGTCCACCGAATGCCGACCCGCGCATCGGCGACGACCGATTTCCCCGAGGATGCCGGTGCCGGAATGCGCCGCATGGCGAGGAGACAGGCTGCGCTGACGCCGAAGCTCGCCGCGTCGACGGCAAATGCCGTCGACGTGCCGCCAGCCGCCACGATGATGCCGCCGAGTGCCGGCCCGAGGAACGCCGCACCGACCGTCTGGCTCGCGCTGTTGAATGCGTTGCCCTGGGTCAGGAGCTCCGACGGCAACAGCTCGGGCATGATCGCTCGATAGGCCGGATAGAAGAACGCGTCCCCGATCCCGACGACGGCGGACAGGACGACGAGCTCGGTGACGTCGAGCAAGTGCGTGACGCCGAGCACGGCCACAGCAGCGATCGCTCCACCACGCGCGGCGTCTGCTCCGAGAACGACGAGCCGCCGCGGGAGTCGGTCGACGAGAGCGCCTGCGAGAATGAGCAAGAGTGCGTTCGGCGCGACACGCGCAGCCTCGACGAGGGCAAGCGTGCTCGCGTGATTGCTGATCCGGAGCGCCTCGAGCGCGAGCGCGACCGTGTAGATCCCGTCGCCGATGACCGAGACGCTCTGGCCGCCCCACAACAGCGCGTAGTCCCGATTGCGCAGCGCTCGTGGGAGGGCCATGGCCGGCCAAGGCTATCGACGCTCAGGTTGCGGGTGCCGCCTTGTCGTAGACGTGGACGCAGTCGTGCGCATGTCCGTTCGTCTGCCCATCGCTCACCGGCGCTGGGCGATGGAACACCGCGTGAACCGGTCGTGCCCGCAGCACTCCGTCCGCACTTCCCGCCTCGGCGTCCACGATCAGGCTGTACGCGTCAAGCGCAGCCGCCCCGCTCCCGCCGGGGATCGTTCCAGTCTCGGGCGCCGAGGCGAGCCCGGTGGTGGGAGGCGAGAGAAACACCACGCTGCCACGGGCCGCGGCGTTGCGTAGAGAAGTGCGGCCGGCGGCGGGCACGAGCAGCTCGTCGCCGCCCCACTCGAGGGTCGCGGCGACACAATGAGCCCGGCCGTCTTCCCCGACAGTCAGGACGTATGCGGTGTTCGATCGCCGGGCCAATGCGTCGGCGAGCTCTTCGAGGGGGACCGGGACGCTCATGCCCGAAGCGTAGGCCGCGTGTCAGCCTCGTAGCGCCGGAAGCCCGGGGGTGGCCCGCGATGTGGCGGTGGCCTGTGGTGGTGCGTCAGCCTCCTGGTCCCGCCCAGTCCGAGTGCGGGTCCGACGCGGGGAACGACTCCACCTCCTCTTCGTCGAGTCGGA
>DAIRCY010000018.1:641-33475 GCA_036796435.1 Acidimicrobiales bacterium | reverse complement strand
GCCCATCGCTCGATGGCCTCGTACGCAGCACGCTCCCGGGGGGCTGGTTCCTCCCGGTGACCCCCGGCACCCGCCAGGTCACCATCGGGGGGGCCATCGCAGCGGACGTCCACGGCAAGAACCACCACGTCGACGGCAGCCTCGTCCGACACGTGACCGCCATGACGATCGCCACGCCGACGGGACTGTGCCCGGTCTCGCCCGAAGAGGACCCCGACCTCTTCTGGGCGACGGCCGGCGGGATGGGTCTGACGGGTGTCGTGACCTCGGCGCGCCTCCGCATGCTCCGTGTCGAGACCGACCGCGTGCTCGTCGACACGGACCGCTTCTCCGACCTCGACTCGGTGATGTCGGCGATGGAAGACGGCGACTCCCGGTACCGCTACTCGGTCGCCTGGGTGGACTGCTCGGCATCGTCGGGCCCGCGAGGACGGCGTACGGCCACGGGGAGAGCGGTCCTCACGCGCGGGGATCATGCGCGTCGGGACGATCTCCCTCGCTCGCCCGCGTCCAGCGCGCCCGCGCCGCCGGGGCACCCGCTCCTCCGGGCACCTCGCCACGTCCCGACGGGGGTCCTCAACAGACTGAGCATCGCCGCCTTCAACGAGGCGTGGTACCGGCGCGCCCCGTCTCACCGCGAGGCCGAGGTGCAGTCCATGTGGCGCTTCTTCCATCCCCTCGACGCCGTGTCGGACTGGAACCGCCTCTACGGCAGGACCGGGTTCCTCCAGTACCAGTTCGCGGTCCCGCCCGCACGCGGGGACGTCGTCGTCGAGGTGGTCCACGAGCTCTCCGCGCACCGGATCCCGTCGTTCCTCGCGGTCTTGAAGCGGTTCGGACCCTCCTCGCCGGGCCCGCTGTCCTTCCCGATCCCCGGGTGGACCCTCGCGGTGGACATCCCCCTCGGCCCAGAAGGTCTTGCGGCATGCCTCGACCGTGTGGACGGGATCGTCGCGGAGGCCGGCGGCCGCGTCTACTTGGCGAAGGACTCTCGGCTGCGGCCCGACGTGCTCGCCGCGATGTACCCCCGCCTGGCGGAGCTGTCGGCCGTGCGAAGGCGGGTCGATCCCGGCGGCATCCTGCGCTCCGACCTCTCCCGCCGGCTCGGCATCGACTGAGGGTACGCGCCCTCAGTCGGCGAACGGCATCCCGTCGGTCCATGCCTCAGAGCCGTCGGCGCGCACGAGGTACCCCTCGTAGCGCGAAACCGTGCCGAGCTGTTCGAGCACCTCGTCGCCTCCGACGGCGAGCGCCGTCGCGAGACCGTCTGCGACAGCGAGGTCCGGCCCGACGACGGTCGCGGAGGCCGCGCTCGCCCGGGCCTCCCCCGTCCGCGGGTCCACGAGGTGCCGTCCGCGCTCGTAGGAGCCAGACGTCGCCACCGCGTCGTCGACCAGGAGCACGCACGCCAACCCGTCGCTGCGCCAAGGGTGGCGCACCCCGATCCTCCATCGCTCGGCGCCCTCTGGGCTGCCGAACACGGCGACGTCACCGCCCCCGTTCACGCACGCTGCTGCGACCCCCGGCACGTGCAGCTCGGCGATCGCGCGCTCGACCGCCCATCCCTTCACGAGGCCCGTAGGGTCGACGCCCCCTGGCATCGCCCACGGGTCGAACCAGCCGCAGGAAAGGGCGCGGACCCGCTCGCACAGATCGAGCACTTCGTGGCACTGCGCGGGCGCGTCGTCGAGGGTGATCTCCCCGCGCCGGAATCGGCTGAGCGGGCTCTCGGGCCTCCACGTGCTGAAGATGCGGTCCGCTTCGTGGAGCTCGGCGCACGCCTTTGAGACGATCGCGTCGGCCGCCGCCGGGGCCATCGCCGAGTCGAGACGGAGATGGAACGAGACCGCCGTCCCCATGACGTGCTCGACGTGCACGGCCGCACTCGTCGAGCTGGTCACGGTGCTCACTTGGCGAGGTGGTCGAGCGCCGACTGCACCGAGTACAGGTACGCCTCGCTCGTGTAGGTGGCACCTGAGATGGCGTTCACCCGTGCACTCTGCGCCGAGAGCACCTCGTGGCGGAGGATGGGGATGACCTGGTCCGCGAGCTGCTGGGAATATGTCTCGGCCGTCTGCAGCGTCGCGATGCGCAAGTGGGTGATCTTCCCGCCGCTCATCGTCACGCGGACGGCGAGCTGGCCGAAGCCGTACTGCTCGAGCGCGCCCGTCGCGCTCGAGGTCACCGGTGCCTGTGGTCCCGACGTCTGCGTCGAGCCTGTCGGCGCGGTGGCCGTTGTCGACGGAGTCGTCGAGGGGGGCGCCGTCGAGCCGGACCCGCTCGACGACGGGGCGTTGGCGCCGGACTGCGGGCCCGTCGCGAACGACGAGCCGCCGTGGCTGTGGAAGGTCAGGACGCCGGCAAGACCCGCGGCGGTGGCCCCTATGACGACGGGGTAGCGCCTCATTGGACGGCCCGGCGAGGTCCGGTGGTGCTGGGTGCGATCACCACTGGTACTCCTCGTAGTGCACGCACTGGCGGGGGAGGCCGAGCGCCCGTGCCGCCCCGACCACCTCCTGGACAAAGCCCGGCGGCCCGCAGACGTAAAGGTCGCGCTGGTGAAGGTCGGGGACGAGGCGGCGCAGGAACTGCCGGGGGCTCCCGGTCGAGGAGCGAGGACCGACGAGCTCGTGGAGCTTGCCGCCGAGTTTGCTCACGAGCGCCGCCGTCTCGTCTCGAAGCACGAGCTGTCCGTCCGACGGGGCGCGCATGATGACGACGGGCCGCGCGCTCTTCGGGAGGTCCTCCAAGACCGCTCGTATCGAGGTGATCCCGATGCCTCCCGCGACCAGCACGACCTTTGTGTGACGGCGCACCTCGGGGGTGACCGCGCCGTACGGGCCCTCGATCGCGATGCGGGTCCCGGCACGCAGCCTGGCGACGGCCTTCGAGTGGTCGCCTACCTGGCGGATCGTGAGCCGCAGGTACGGCGGACGGGGGAGCGCCGAGACCGTGTAGGGGTGCGCCTGCCACCACAGCCCCTTCGTGAGGAACCGCCACGCGAAGAACTGGCCGCCCGCGATGCGCAACCGGTCGAGGTGCCGCCCGGTGCAGATGACCGAGACCACCCCGGGAGCCTCCTGGTGGATCTCCGCGACGCGCAACCGGTAGCGGAGCGAGCGGGCCACGGGGAGCACGAACCGGTAGGTGAGCACGACCCCGGCCGTCGACGCCCACACCACCACCCAGACGGCTTGCGTCAAGGGGTGCCGCACGAACGTGGGACCGAGGGCGAGGACATGCGCGAACGAGAGCGCGAGGGCGAGGTACATGTAGAGGTGGATCACCCACCACGTCTCCCGCCGCATCCTTCGCCGCAGCGCGCTGATCGACGCGACGCCCGCCATCACCATGAGCGCGAGTCCGACCGTCGCTGCGAGCATGTCCGGAAAGGACCGGAGGAAGACCGAGAGCTCGTGGAGAGGGCCGGTACGCGCCGCCTGGGCGAATCCGATGGTGGTCACGATCGCGTGGAGGACCAGCAGGCTGATCGGCCACGGGCCGACCCGGCGGTGCCAACGCAACAGACCGTCCTGCCCGAGGATCCTCTCGAGCTGCGGGATGCGGCTGATGAGCACGAGCTGGACGAGGGCCAGGTACATGCCGACGATCCCGGCCATTCCCCCGACGAAGATCGCGACACCGCCGCGCACGTGGAGGTCGGCGGAGGATTCGCTGGCGATCCCGAGGATCACGACGGCGAGCAGCCCGAGGAGAGCTGCCACGACCGCTGCCTGGCCGACGGCCGGACGTGGCAACGGAGCGGGCCGCCGTGCGACGCGACGGCCAGAGGCGGCACGCGAAGGCGCGCCCGACCGCTGGGAAACCGTCGTCTCCATGGCCACCAGCATGGCGGCCGCTCGTGACGACGGAGTGAAGGCCGTTCGGAGGGCGCCTACGGCGCTGTGAAACAGGGCGCCTACGGCGCTGTGAAATAGGGCGCCTACGGCGCTGTGGGGCAGGTGCCCGAGGCCGGGGGTGCAGTCGGCCCTGTGCTCAGCGCCGCGACCCCGGGCACGTTCCCTCCCGCGGCCATCGTGGCCAGCGCGGCCGGTTCCCCGGCGAGCTCGGCGTCGAAAAAGGCGGTCGTGACCGTCACGACCACCCCGGTGTAACTGGTCGACTCCGTGTACGGACCGAGGTGTGTCGCGTCGAGGAGGTCCAGGTAGTACTTGGGTGGCGTGGCCGCGTCGTAGAACTGGACGCTGCAGACCGGCGGGTTGATCGTGTCCTCAGTGCCCTGGACCGCGAGAAGCGGCGGCCCGGGGGGTGTGCCCGAGCCGAAGTACTGCCCTGCGAAATTCGCGTACTCCGCGCCCGACAGGATCGCGATCGCCCCGATCCCTGGATAGCGGCAGCACGAGTTGTCGGCGACCGCCAGGCTGACGTCGCCGCCGTCGGACTGCCCGACAAGCCCGATCTCGGAGGCGTCGATCCTCCCCGCGAGCGCCGAACCCCGCCGCCGGCTGGCGTCGAGAAGTGACGTGATCACGGCTGCGAGATCGGCTGGATGATGGACGAGATCGGCCCGGTCGAGCGTTGTGGGCGTGGACGGTGAGGTGTGGGGGTACGTGGGGCCGGCGACGACGAAGCCCGCAGACGCCCATGCCCTGGTGAGCACGGCATAGCTGGAGACGGGTTCGGCGAATCCTTGGGAGAAGACGAGCAACGGGTCGCGGCGGCGCGCGCTGCGTCGGTGCGAGCTGCGACGGTGTGGGGGAGCAGCCTTCGCCACCGGGTACCACACCGTCGTCGGGAGCTGGTCGTCTGTTGGCGGCATGCCCGCGACGGTCACGGTGAGTGCCGTGGTGGCGACGGCGTAGGTGCCCACCGGAGTGATCGGGGGGGCAGTCGTCGTGGTCGTTCGCTGCGCCGTCGTCGAGGTGTCGGGCCCATTGTGGTGTGTCGACCCGCCCGGTCTGTTGACGACCAGCGCCGCCACTGCGCTGCCCGCTGCGACGAGCGGGATCACGATCGCGGCGGCGAGAAGGAGGCGAGAACGCCGGACGCTGCGTGGAGCCGTCGGCATGCGCGAGGAAGCTACATCACGTCAGATTGTCGATACCGCGATCGCGCCCACTCGAACCGGGCGTGACCGCCGGGATCGCTCGCACTTCACCTGGACGTCATGGTCGTCGTCGAGGATCTCGCGATGGGACCTTTCGCGGAGCACACCGAACACACGGACCTCGGGGACGCCGGGGCGGCCCCTGGCCCCCTCCGCACCGCTCGACAGCCGGCGGCCGCCCGAGGCGCACGCCGTGTCCGGCGGCTATGGGAGCGCCGGGTGCACGCGTGGGAGCACCACGGTGCGGTCGGCCTCGAACGCGTGGTGGAGGCGGCGCTTGACGCAGCGGGACCTGTCGAGGGGAAGACGGCCATCGACCTGGGCTGCGGCAACGGTCAGCTGAGCCTTCCTCTCGCCCGCTTGGGTGCCCGGGTCCTGGCGGTCGACATCAGCGCGGGGATGGTCGAGTCGCTCGAACAGAAGGCAGCGGACGAAGGACTGGACATCGAGACCGCGATCCGGCCCGTCCAGGAGCTGACGGTGAGCCCCGGCAGTGTCGACCTCGTCGTGTCCAACTACGCCATGCACCACCTCTACGACGAGGAGAAGCGTGCGGTGCTCGCCGCCGCGGCCACCTGGCTGCGTCCCGGAGGCCGTCTCGTCTTCGGCGACATGATGTTCGGCAGGGGGTCGTCCGCGCAGGACCGTGCGATCATCGGCTCGAAGGTCCGGGTGATGTTGCGCCGTGGCCCGGCGGGGTGGTGGCGGATCGCCAAGAACGCGGCACGTTTCTCCTTCCGCATCCGTGAGCGCCCGCTGCCCATGGAACGGTGGGTGGAGATGTTCCAGGCTGCGGGGCTGGGGGACGTCCGAGGTATCCGCGTCATCGCCGAGGCAGCAGTCGTCGTCGGCACCAGACCCACCGTGTGAGGTCCACCCGGGGCCGGTGCCTACAGCGAGGGAGCACGGCGACGAGGTCGCGTGTCCAGCCCTCCTGGCCCCGGGGCCGGGTTGCCGCCGCCTACAGTGGCGAATCCGGCCCGGCGTTCCGGGGAGACGCTGTCCGAGACGGTGAGGCGAGAAGTCGTGAGTGGGCTCGGCGTCGACGTGGGACCATCCGAGGTTGGTATCGACCCGCGCAGGCTCGACCGCGTGGGCGCCTACTTCCGCGGCTACGTCGAAGACGGGAGACTGCCCGGCTGGCTGATCGTCATCGGTCGGGCGGGCAAGGTCGCCTATCTCGAGGCGGCAGGCCGACGTGACGAGACCGGTCAGCCGATCGGCCCTGACACGCTGCTCGAGATCTATTCGATGACCAAGCCGGTCACGGCCGTCGCTGCGCTCATCTGCTACGAGGAGGGCCTCTTCGAGCTCACGGACCCGGTGAGCAATTTCGTGCCTTCCTTCTCGAAGGTCCGCGTCTACACCAGCGGCGCAGGTTCGTCCCTCGCGACCGAGCCGGCGCGGGAGCCGATTCGCATCTGGCACCTGCTCACCCACACGGCCGGCCTGACCTATTCCTTCACCGGCAACAACCCTGCCGTGACCGCCCTGTTGGCGGAGGCGGAGCGGACCGTCCCGCGTGGCGCCGACCTCTCCGCCTGGTGCGACGCCTGGGCGACCGTCCCGCTCCTGTTCGAGCCGGGCAGCTGCTGGAACTACTCGGTGGCGAGCGACGTGCTCGGAAGGGTCGTCGAAGTCGCCTCCGGCAAGCGGCTCGACACCTTCTTCACCGAGCGGATCCTGCAACCCCTCGGGATGGCGGACACCACGTTCCGCGGCAGGGGAGCTGACCCCGAGCGCGTCGCGGCGCTGTACTCGCGCGACGCCCTCACGTCGGCGTTCGTCGCCAACAGAGCCACTGGCCGGTATGCGTCGGGGCTTCCGTACCTGTCGGGCGGAGGTGGCCTCGTCTCGTCCGCCGCGGACTACTGGCGATTCATGGAGATGTTGCGGCACCGCGGGGAGTACGAAGGAGCGCGGCTCCTCGCGCCGCGCACCGTCGACTTCATGACGAGCAACCACCTGCCCGGCAACGCCGACCGCGCGAGCTTCGGCATCCCCCTCTTTCCGGACAAGCCCCCCGAGGCGGGCGAGGGGTACGGGCTCGGCGTCGGCGTGACCATCGATCCCGTCGCCGCCAAGGCCCTCGGGGGCGCCGGCAGCTACGGCTGGGCGGGGGCAGCGAACACCTACTTCAGGGTCGATCCGAAAGAGGAGCTCACGATGATGTTCCTCACCCAGTTCTTTCCGTTCGCGGCCTATCCGATCGAGCCGCGCTTGAAACAGCTCGTGTACCAAGCACTCGTCGATTGAATTAGGGCCCGGCGGCTATCGTTTTGTAGTCGCACTGTCGTTTTGTAGTCACATTGTTCCCTGTGGCCACCGGATCGAAGGAGGCGATGTCGGTTGTCGGAGGTCGGTGGAGGCCCTCCCTCTCGAGGTTGGTACGCGATCGGTGGTGATCCCAACGACCTCGCGTACTTCGACGGCCAGTACTGGACCTGGCGTGGTCGCCGCGATGCTGCCGGCGGGTGGCAACAAGAGCCAATCGTTCCTCCGAGCTTGAGCGCGCCCGCGGCGCGGATGGGCACAGCCGCGCGAGCGGCACCGCCGACAGCCGCGCGAGCGGCACCGCCGACAGCCGCGCGAGCGGCACCGCCGACAGCCGCGCGAGCGGCAACATCCGCTCCCTCTTCGCAGTTGCCTGCGTATCCCAGCGGGCCGTGGTACGGGTCTGCCGGTGCCGGTCAGTGGGCGCCACCTCCCTCCCCGCGGCCCCCCGGGCATCTCGACTTGCTCCTGTCCGAGCCGGGGGATCAAGCCCGTTGGAAGACGCTCCTTCGGCTCCTCCTCGCCATCCCGAACTGGATCGTCCTGTGGGTGCTCGAGATCGCCGTGTTCTTCGTGACGATCGCCATGTGGTTCGTCGCCTTGTTCACCGCTCGGGTCCCCACGTCGTTGTGGGAATTCTCGACCGGCGTGCTCAAGTGGAACGCCCGAACCAGTGCCTTCACCTATTTCCTCACGGACCGGTACCCGCCATTCGAACTGGGCGACGCCGACTACCCCGTCTCGGTCTCCTTCGGCGGCCGACCGGACCGGTTCAATCGTCTCTCGGTCCTCTTCCGGGCGGTGCTGCTCATCCCCGCTTGGATCGTCGTTGTCGTGTTCACCTACGGCGTCGGGGTCTTCTCGATCGTCGCGTGGGTGCTCACGCTTGTCATCGGCAGGTGTCCACGGCCCCTCTACCTCGTGAGCGCCGCGTGGCTGCGCTACTCGCTCCGGTTCGACGCGTTCGCGTTGCTGCTCACCAGCGAGTACCCGAGCCGGCCGCTCGGGGACCCGCCGCTCGGGTACGGACCGGCGTCACTCGAGCACGGCGACATCGTCCTCACCGGCGGCGCGAAGGCGCTCGGGGTGATCGAGATCGTGGTCGGGGTCATCGCGTACTTCGGGATACCCCGGCGCTACTGACCCGCTGCGGGGAGGGGGCCGACCTCCGGGAAAGACGCCCGTGCCAGCGAGCATCATCCCGGAGCGACCGGGCGGGGATGCGTGGCCACGCGCGGTCCCTCCCGCTGGCGCCGAGCGCTACAGGATGGGCCTCCCGCCCGTGACGGCGACACGAGCGCCCGAGATGTAGCTGCCGTCGTCGGAAGCCAGCAGGACGTACACCGGGGCGAGCTCTGCCGGCTGGCCCGGCCTTCCCAGCGCGGTGTTCGAGCCGAACTTCTCGACGCGCTCTTCGGGCATCGTCGAGGGGATGAGCGGGGTCCAGATAGGGCCAGGCGCCACGCTGTTCACTCGGATCCCGCGCGGTCCGAGCAACTGGGCCAGGCTCGCACAGAAGTTGGCGATGGCCGCCTTGGTCGCCGCGTACGGCGCGAGCGTCGGGTTGGGCATGTCGGAGTTCACCGAGGAGCTCCCGATGATGGAGGAGCCCTCAGGCATGTGAGGCAGCGCGGCCTTGCAAAGGTGGAACATCGCCGAGAAGTTGGTGGCGATGGTGTGGTCCCACTCCTCGTCGGAGACCTCCTCGAGCGACTCGTGGGTCATCTGGAACGCGGCGTTGTTCACGAGGATGTCGACCTTGCCGAGCTCTTCCACCGCCTTGTGGACGATGTGACGGCAGTGGTCGGGAGACGAGACGTCCCCCGCGACGAGGACCGCTCTGCGGCCCGCCTGTTCGACGTGGTGGGCGGTCTCCTTCGCGTCGTCGTGCTCGGAGAGATAGGAGATGACGACGTCGGCGCCCTCCCTTGCAAAGGCGATGGCGACTGCCCGGCCGATGCCGCTGTCGCCCCCCGTGACGATGGCGGCCTTCCCCCGGAGCTTGTCGTGTCCCACGTAGCTCCCTTCGCCGCAGTCGGGCTCGGGCGACATCTCCGACTGGCGGCCGGGAGGGGCCTGATGCTGAGGTGGCTGGCTCATCTTGCTCCCATACCCGCATCGCGTACCCGCATCGCTCCCCGGGCCGCGCCACGCAGCGCGCCACGACCGCGTTTCGGGTCGGCGTCGGCGCCCTGCGAAGCGGCGCGGGGGTCCTTCGCAGCGCGTCGGAGCGTTGGCAGCCCCGGATCGCTCAGGTTGTCGGCTGCCGCTTCACAACGTGAAGCGGGACGACCTGCGCCTGGCGCCGGCGCAGCACGCGCCGGACGAACCCGAACACGCCCTGGACGGCGGCGACTCGCGCACGCGACGTGCTGGGGTGGCGATCACGCGAGCTGTCGCTCCGAGGTGAGGAGACGGCGTCGCCGAGGGCGGAAGAGACGACACCGATCAGCGCGGACGCGTCTTCGATGGGCATGCGGAACGTCGAGCGGCACATCGAGTCCTGCCACAGGCTGATCACGAGGACGCCGGCGTCGGCGTGCCAGGTGACCTCCATCTGCCGTCCGTCGTCGCGCGCGTCGGCGAACGAGTGGCGGTGTCCTGCCCTCGTCGGCAGAGCCATCCCCCGATGATGGCACCGGCGGAGATCAGATTCCAGGGGCCGGACACCGGTCCCCCGAAGCCCACATCTGCCGCACACACCTGCGCACGTCCGTGCCCGGTGCTGTAGGAAGGAGGGGTGCTCCTCCTCGGGACGGCCCACCATCTCGAAGACCTGGACCGCCAATACACCATCGCCGAAGACGTCTCGGTGACCGCCATCGCCTGCAGTGGGACGGGACCTGCCGAGCCGTACGTGTTGCTCGACGGGAGAAGGGTCGCAAGGGTCGACGAGTACGAGCTTGCGCCGGTGACCAACGTCGAGCTCGGGAACGCCCAAAGCCTCGCCGTGGTCGACGGCGGACTGCTCGTGGGGATCGAGGACGCCCGGCTCGCGAGGTTCGACCTCGTCGACGGCCGGCTCGCCCCCCTCGCGTCGTTCGACGACGTGCCCGGCCGAAGCTCGTGGGAGAACCCCGCCGGGGCGAGGCCCGATCTCCGCTCGATCGCGGTGACCGACGCCGGGACCTGGCTCGTGAACGTGCACGTGGGCGGGGTGTGGCGTTCGGCGGACGGTGGAGGCACGTGGGCATGCGTCGTCCAGCCCGAAGACGACGTGCACGAAGTGGTGAGGGGCGGACAGGGGCTCGCCGCCGCCGCCGCACGCGGGTTCGGCTGGAGCGTCGACGACGGAGCGACGTGGCGATGGACCACTGCCGGGCTGCACGCGAGCTACTGCCGTGCCGTCGCACTCGACGGCGAGGTGGCGTACGTGAGCGCTTCGACGGGGCCGTCGAGCACCGACGGACGCCTCTTCAGGTCGTCGGTCGGAGGGGCCTTCGAACCCTGTCGGGGGGGTCTTCCCGAGTCGTTCCCCTACAACCTCGACACGGGCACCCTCGACGCTCACGACGGGGTGGTGGCGCTGGGGACGCCCGACGGGCGCGTCTGGCGATCCGGCGACGGCGGTGCCGCCTTCGAGACCGTCACCGAGCGGGTGGGCCGGGTGCGCGTGCTGCGGTTCGTCTGAAGCCGAAGGCACTCGGGCGAACCAGCCTCCCGAGTCGCGAAGGCGAGCCAGCCTCCCGAGTGGCGAAAGGCGTACGATCACGTGCCATGTCCACCGCATCCGAAGTGCTCGCCAAGGTGCCCCTGTTCTCCATGCTCTCCAAGCGCGAGTTGGACAAGCTCGCGCAGGATGTCCACGACCGGACGTTCCCCGCCGGCGCCGTGCTCACCGAGGAAGACGAATACGGCACGATCTTCACGATCATCGTCGAGGGGAAGGCGACGGTCACCGTCCACGGAAAGGTCGCCCGCGTCCTCGAGGCGGGCGACTTCTTCGGCGAGATGGGTCTCATCGACCGCTCCCCGCGGTCGGCCACCGTGACCGCCGACACCGAGCTGCGTTGTCTCCTTCTCACCCAGCCGGTATTCCGGCCCTTCGCCGTGTCGCACCCAGAGACGATGTGGGCGCTTCTCGAGCTGATGGTCAAGCGGGTGCGGGAGGCCGAAGCGAGAAACGCCGAGGGGTCCGAGCCGGTCTGAGGCCCTGCGCATTCGAGCATCCGGGTCGTCTCCCCGGCACTTGACCTCCGGAGGCCGGCGCGCGACGGTGCAGACGTGCCCCGAGGCAACTCCGCTGACGCCGTCGTCGTCGGAGGGGGCACGGTCGGCGGCTGGTGCGCGTGGTTCCTGAAGAAGTCGGGCGCGCGGCGTGTCCTGCTCGTCGAACGCGCGAGGCTCGGGAGCGGCGCGAGCAGCCGTGCCGCGGGCATGGTGCGCGCACAGGGCGGCACGCCTTGGGCCGTCCGGCTCGGCATGTGGAGCCAGGCGTTCTACCGCAGCCAGCGCGAGACGATCGGCGTCGACTCGGGCTTCGTGCCGCAGGGCTATCTCATGCCGGCATTCTCCGCGGCGCAGCTGGAAGCGGGTCTGGCACGCGTCGCCATGCAGCGCCAGGAAGGTCTCGAGGTCGCATGGTTGAGCGTCGAGGAGGCCGACGAGGTCGTGCCCGCGATGACGCCCGGCCTCCATCTCGGCGCGTCCTACGCTCCTGGGGACGGTTACATCGACCCACCGCGCAACGTTGCGGCGTACACGGCAGCGTGCGTGAGGGACGGGGTCGAGCTCGCGGAGGACACCGAGTTCCTCGGCCTGAAGAGGGACAGGGCCGGGCGCCTCACCGGCATCGAGACGACGCGCGGGTCGATTGCGGCGTCCAGCGTGGTCCTCACCGGCGGCCCGGACCTCTCCGAGGTGGGCAGACGTGCGGCGACTCGTGTCGCAGCCGGAGGCGCGCGCCACCAGGTGGCCGTCACCGAGCCGGATCCGCGCCTCGCCCCTGAGCTGGTCAAGATGGCCTTCGACATCGACGAAGGGGTCTACTGGCGGCCCGAGGACGGAGGGTTGTTGTTCGGCATGAGCAATCCCGCCGAGCTCCCCGGACCGGCCAGGGAGGTCGACTGGGCCTATCTCGACCAGGTCCGCCGGCGGTTGGCCGCGTTGCTCCCGGCGACCGACGGCCTCGGGCTTCGCCGGGTCTGGGCGGCCACGATCGACTTCACGCCGGACCATCTCCCGATCCTCGGTCCTGCGCTCGACGCACAGGGCGCGCCCGTTGCCGGCGTCGTCGTCGCGTCGGCGGGAGGGCACGGGATGATGTGGGGACCTGCCGTCGCCCGCATCGCCGCCGATCTCGTGCTCGAGGGCTCTTCTCGTGTGCTCGACGTGGGCGAGCTTGGGCTGGACCGGTTCGACGACGAAGGACGGAGCAGGCTGCCGCCGGACCCGATCGCGCTCCCGTTCCCCGAGCGAGCGACGGCGTCCTGAGCCGTAGGCCCCCGCGCCTCGGCCCTGCACGCGCGGCAACGGTGCGCTGCGGCTCAGATCGGCGCAACTGTGGCGTACTCGGCGCGGTCGAGCGGCCCGGCGCTCAGTGTCCCCTTCGCCGTGGGCACCTTCGCCCGCTTCCCGTTGATGCGGATCGCGACTGCGTCGATCCCGGGAAGCGCGGTGAGGGTGTAGACGATCTGGGCTGCAGCGACCGCCTGGCTCGCACCAGCGAGCTTTGTGAACGCGCCCGACACGTTCACCGTGACAGTTGTCGCGCCGACGTGCACGACCGTGAGCGGCGCCGCGGTGGAGATCGGGCTCGTGAGCCCCTCGGACGCCTCCTCGGAGGTGGTTCCCGCAGCCAGTTCGACGAGGACCCCCTCGACGGTGACCGGCGCCGGGACCCGCATGCTGACTGCGACCAGACGCTGGCGACCGTCGAGGTAGACGGTGACGTACTGACTCGGTCCCGTCGGTGACGTGGTCGGCGTCGAGGGGCGGAGCAGGCCGAACGGCACCTGCTTGGGATCGACCGTCGAGGGCGACGCGCCGACGCCGATCCCGCATCCCGCGGCGAGCAGCCCCAGGAGCGCCGCGCACAGTGGAGCGACAACCGGGCGCCGGCCCGGTCGCCCGGCCCCCCGGCGCTTCATCGCTGCTCGAGGGGGAGCACGACGCTGACCCGGGCGCCCCCTGCCGCACCCTCGTCGATCTGCACACGGCCGCCGTGGGCCCGCACGTGCTCGGCTACCAGTGCCAGTCCGAGGCCGGACCCGGCCGTGTCGCCTCGTCTCCCCGAGGCGGCGCCCCGGTAGAACCGGTCGAACACCCGGTCCCGCTCCTCGACGGGGATCCCGGGTCCTGCGTCGTGTACCGAGACCGTGGCCCATGCGCCCTCCGCTCCGACGTCTACTCCCAGCGCGCCTCCAGCGTGTGTCTCTGCGTTGTCGAGGAGGTTCAAGAGGACCTGCTGGAGACGGCGTTTGTCGCCGCGGATGATGGAGTCTCGGGCCCCTTCGGAGAAGGTGACCGGGATGGATTGGTCGTAGCCGGCGACGGTGCGCTCCACGAGCTCGGCGAGAGGGATTGTGGTGAAGTGGAGAGCGGCCGCTCCGGCGTCGGCGCTCGCGATCTCGAGCAGTTCCTGGACCATCGTCGTGAAACGGTCCACCTCCATGTGCAGCGTGTCGACGGCCTTGGCACCGCCCTCGGGGAGACATGCCTTGTACGAGTCGAGCAGTTCGACCGATGCCCCGATGGTGGTGAGCGGAGACCGGAGCTCGTGGGTGACGTCCGACGCGAAGCGTGCGTCGCGCTCGATGCGTTCTTGCAGGGCAGTGACCATCCCGTTGAACGAGGTCACCAGCGGATGGAGGTCCGGATCGTCCGGAAGCCGCCTGTCAAGCGTCCCCCCTGCGATCTCGGTCGCGACGTTCACGACGTCGGTCAACGGCCGCACGAGCCGGCGGCTCGCCCACCATCCGGCGAGTGCGCCGCCCGCCGTCGTGGCGATGGCGACCGTCGTGAGCACGGTGCCGAGCACTTGGAGGGTCGACGCGAGGTCTGTGAGGGGGTGCTCCTCGAAGTACGCGATGCCGATCGCAGGGATAGGTACGCCCACGACGAGCGTCGGGACGCCGTCGCGTCGGACGAGCTGATCGGCGACGGCGCCTCCGATCACCAGCCGCGTGAGCTGTTCGGGGACCGCGGTGCCTGAGACGGATGCAGAGCTCGAGTACCAAAGACCGGCCCGGTACACGTAGGAATGGACGCCGGTGGCGGTCTCGAGGCTCGACAGAGCGTCGCCGACTCTCGCGGACGGCACGCCGAGCTCCACCTTCACGAGCCTCGCGTCGACGAACGTCTGGCGCAGAATGCTTCTCGTCCGCTGGGACACGACCTCGCGGCGCACGAAATAGAACGTGCTCACCGCAAGGACGGCGGACACGAGGGCTGCGCCGAGCGCGAACGTGGCGATCACGCGCGATTGCAGTCCAAGCCGCCGCCGGCGAGTCCCGACGGTCACGGGACGAGCTTGTACCCGAGCCCCCGAACCGTCACGATGAGCTCGGGGTTGGCAGGGTCGCGCTCGATCTTCGTTCGCAACCCGCTGATGTGGTAGTCGACTAGCCGGTCGTCGCCGAAGAAGTCATATCCCCAGACGCGCTCGAGCAGCTGCGCTCTCGACAGGACCCATCCCGGCTGCTCCGCGAGTTCGCAGAGCACGCGGAACTGGGTGAGCGTCAGGGGCACCTCCTTCCCGTCTCGCAGCACCATCCCGGCTTCCAGGTGCAGTTCGACGTCGCCGAACCGCTGAACCGTCCCCCGCGCCGCCGAGGTCCCACTCCTGCGCAGCAGCGCCCGGATGCGGGCGGAGAGCTCTTTGGCGACGACGGGCTTCACGACGTAGTCGTCCGCTCCCGCCTCGAGTCCTGCGACGACGTCGTGGGTGTCGCCGCTGGCGGTGACCATGGCGATCGGGACGTTGGTCGAGCGCCTGATCCTGCGGGTGACCTCGAAGCCGTCCATGTCCGGCAGGCGAAGGTCCACGAGCACCATGTCGGCACCCTCTCGCTCGAACTCAGACAGCCCCTCTTCGCCGCTCCTCGCTTCGACGACGGAGTACCCCTCTTGCCGGAGGGTGAGCGACAAGACGCCCCGCATGTTGTCGTCGTCCTCGATGAACAAGATCCGGCGTCCCACTTGCGACCTCCCAGTTGTGCCCCACGCGCTCTTGACTTCGCGGACCGGATCGGAGGCATCGTGCCGGACGGCCGCGCCAACCACGGGCACCCGCTCGCGCCTCGCACTGTCGCGCCCGGTCCCGGGTCGACAGTTTTTCATCACCGAAATGTTTGTCACGAAAACGTAACACGGCACGGACGGGATTCCACAGCCCAAGTTGGACGCTGAGCGAGGCAGGGAGTGCGAGGTAATGCGACGAAGAAGGGGAGCACGCAAATGGCCGGAGCCGTGAGCACGAGTCGGGCGGGGACCCAACCGGACACCGGGGGCGAACCCACCGGTCTGATGGTCGTGCCGCCGGGCGCCTCGGCAGCGAGCCTCGCAGCCGCACGCCCTGCACCCAGGACCGGCCCGAGGAGGAGCGTGCTCGTCGCGCTCGTCGCGGCGGCACTCGCGCTCGGCGCGGGGGGCACCATCCTCGGCGCGGCCTCCCTGGTCCGGAAGCCGCCTCCGTCCCCTGGCATCGTCGGGCCGGCGGGGCCTCGGGGCGCCCAGGGAGTCCAAGGCGCGCAGGGGGTCCAAGGGCTGGTAGGTCCGCAAGGACCCGCCGGGCCGGCGGGCCCCCAGGGTGCGACCGGTGCGACCGGAGCGCAGGGGCCGGAGGGGGCGAGAGGTCCCACGGGAAGGTCAGGTGCCCCGGGGACGATCACGGGCAGCACCGTCGTGGCCGCGCCGCAGCTGAAGACTCGGGCAGATGCGGTCGCCGGAACGACGCTGACGGCCGTGACCTCGTGTCCGAAGGGACAGGTGCTGCTCGGCGGCGGCGGCCGCGTCGTGACGACGCCCCGAGAGAAGGTGTCGACCGGGGGAACGTCCGAGACGACAACCAGGAGCGCCGCGCCTGCAGGCGGGACGGCGAAAAGCGGTCAACCGACAGTGGGACCTGGCTCTTCGGCGGGGGCCACATCGGGGAGTCCGCCCGTCGTCACGCTCGAATCCTCGTACCCGGTGCCGAGCGGCTGGCGAACCGTCGCGGTGGTCACCGGAGCGCTCAGCAACGGGGAGTCGATGACGCTCCAACCGTACGTGCTGTGCGGAAAGAAGTAGCGCGAAGAAGTAGCGCGAAGTAGTAAAGCCGGGTCACCCTATGAGCCGGTCGGCTCCCTCCCAGTACGGACGGCGGATCTCGCGCTTCAAGAGCTTTCCGGAGGGATTGCGCGGAAGTGAATCTACGAAGTCGACGGACTTCGGGCACTTGTAGCCCGCGAGACGCTCGCGACAGAAAGCGACGATCGCCGCCGGATCGGGTGCGGTGCCGGGTGCGGCGACGACGACCGCCTTCACGGCCTCTCCCCAGTGATCGTCGGGCACTCCCACGACGGCGGCGTCGGCCACGTCGGGGTGCGCCATCAGGGCGTTCTCGACCTCTGCGGGGTAGACGTTCTCCCCTCCGGTGACGATCATGTCCTTCACTCTGTCGTAGAGGAAGAGGTACCCGTCGTCGTCGAAGTAGCCGGCGTCCCCCGTCCGCAGCCAGCCCGCCGGCGTGATCACGGCCTCGGTGGCGGCGGGGTTGTGCCAGTAGCCCGCCATCACCTGGCGTGAGCGGATCCACAGCTCGCCGACCGCGGTCTCGCCGACACCTCCGACGTCGTCTCCGCTGTCGGGGTCGACGACGCGTACCTCCACCCAGGGGTACGGCTTGCCGCAGGACCGGAGGAGCTCGGGGTGTCCCGCGGGATCGTGCTCCCAGCTGTGCAGCTGGGTGACGGCGCCCGTCGTCTCGGTGAGACCGTAGACCTGGATGAGCCCGCACTCGATCAGCTCGAGCGCTCTCGTGAGGACCGCCGCCGAGATCGGGGAGGCCCCGTACACGAGGGTGCGCAGCGAGGCGAAGTCCTGGCGCTGCACGCCTGGGGCGGCCAACAGGAACTGGATGACCGCAGGCACCATGAAGGCGTGCGTCACCCCGCCGCGCAGCGCGCTGAGGGTCGCATCCACGTCCACGTCCGGCAGGACGACGGTGCGGCAACCGAAGGCGAGCCCGACCGTGCTCCATGCCAGCCCCGCGATGTGGAAGAGCGGCATCAAGGCCAGATTGACCGAGTCGTTCGGGTCGAAGCGCCACCAGCGGTTCACCGGATCGATCATGCAGAACAGGTTGTCGTTGGTGAGCATGACGCCCTTGGGCAATCCGGTCGTCCCCGACGTGTAGAGCTGCATGGCGGTGTCACCGGGCGCCGGCACCGTCCCGGGATCGCAAGGTTCGGCGGACCCGAGCCACGACTCGTAGGACGACCATCGACCGTGGGCGCCGATCACCACGATGGAACGCACGTGGAGCAGCCCGGGCTCGATCCGTCCGACGAGCGGGGCGAACTCCTCGTCGACGACGAGCAGGCGCGCCTCGCTGTCGTCGAGCACCTGGGCGATCTCTGGCGCGGCGAGCCGCCAGTTCAGCTGGATCGCGACGGCGTTGCGCATGGCCGCGCCGAAGGTGACCTCGAAGATCGGCAAGCTGTTGCGCGCGAGCACCGCCACCCGCGGCTGCAGAGCGCTGCCCTCTTCGCGAGCCCCTTTGCCCGACGCTTCCCCGAGAGCCGCCTCGAGCGCGCTCGCGACGCGCGCGCACCGATCGCGTAGCTCCGCGAAGGTCCTCCGGTCGCTGCCGCACTCGATGGCGACCGAGTCCGGACGAACCGCTGCGTGGACGCGCACGATGTCGGCGAGACAGCGGATCCTCGGGTCGAGGGCCGACCCGTCGCCTGCGGCCGGGAGTGTCGAAGTGGCGTGCACGGCGTCGCTCATCGGTCGGCCAATCGTAGTTCGACCGGGCGCGATGACGTCCTGCCAGGGGCGGCAGGGGGCTCGATCGCCGTCGCTCGCTAGTGCGAGGCCGGCCTCCCGCCACCCCAGCTTCCGTAGTGGAGCCGCTCGGTCGTCGCCGGACGACGACGCTCGAGTGAAGGGGAGCGCGGGTCGTCGCCCTCGGCGTAGCCGAGCGGCACCGCGCCGAAGAGCCGCCACCCCGCCGGGACGTCGAGCGCGGCGAGCACGTCGTGCTCGGAGCGGAAGTTGCCGAGGAAGCACGCCCCGAGCCCTTCGGACACTGCTGCGAGCAGCAGCGTCATCACGCCGAATGCCGCGTCGGACCACCAGTAGGGCACGGGCCACCGGTCTTCGGACTCGCCGAGCCCGAGGTCCGACGCGGCGCGCGCCTTGTCCGGCTCGGCGTAGCGCGCGACGTACTCGCCGGGAGCCGTGAGGGAGACCGCCACCACCGGCGCGCGGGAGAGCCCGCGCCAGCGCCGGGAGCGGGCGCGCCACTCGCCGGTCGTCGCGGCTTCCCAGTAGCACCTCGTCTCTTCGCTCCCCTCGAGGACCACCCACGCGGTCGCCCCGGTGTTGCCCGCGCTGGGCGCGCGCAACGAGTGCCGGAGCAACCGGTCGAGGACGTCCGGCGGGACCGGGCGACCCGAGAAGCTCCGCACCATGCGCCGCGTCCGGACGAGCTCGGAGAACTCCACCCGTCCAGTCTGGCGGCCGGCCCAGCTCGGCGAGCGCCGCGGCGGATCCAATTGTTGACCGCGCTGGTAGGGTATTTCGCCATGACGACGCCCCGCGACCTCCTCGCCCAGGCCAAGGCGGCCATCAGCGAAGTGGACCCTGCAGAGGCCGAGCGGCGGCGGGGCAGCGCGGTCTTCCTGGACGTGCGCGAGCCGGACGAGTACGAGCAGGGCGCCATCCCGGGCGCCGTCCACCTCCCGCGGGGCAACCTCGAGTTCGGGGTCGAGGGGAGGATCCCCGACAAGGAAGGGCCGATCGTCGTCTACTGCGCCGGCGGCACCCGCTCGGCGTTCGCTGCGAAGACGCTGACGGACCTCGGCTACAAGGACGTCGCCTCCATGGCCGGCGGCTTCAACCGTTGGAAGGACGAGGGCCGCGACTGGCAGGCACCCCGTACGCTCACCGCCGACCAGCGGAACCGGTACCAGCGCCACCTCCTCCTTCCCGAGGTGGGGGAGAAGGGGCAGCTGCAGCTCCTGGACTCGAAGGTCCTGCTGCTCGGCGCAGGAGGCCTCGGCTCGCCCGCTGCGCTGTACTTCGCCGCGGCCGGCGTCGGGAAGATCGGCATCATCGACATGGACGTGGTCGACGCCTCCAACCTCCAGCGTCAGGTCCTGCACAACATGGACCGGGTGGGGGAGCGAAAGGTCGACTCCGCGAAGAAAACCCTCAGCGTGATGAACCCCGACATCGATGTCGAGACCTTCGATGTGCGACTGGGCGCCGACAACGTGCTCGAGATCTTCGACGGCTACGACCTCATCGTCGACGGCACCGACAACTTCCCGACGCGATACCTCGTGAACGACGCGTCCCTCGTGAAGCGGATCCCGGTGGTCCACGGCTCGATCTTCCGGTTCGAGGGCCAGGTCACGGTGTTCGACCCCTACAACGGGCCTTGCTACCGCTGCCTCATCCCCGAGCCGCCGCCTGCCGAGCTGGCCCCCTCGTGCGCCGAGGCCGGCGTGCTCGGGGTGCTCCCGGGCATCGTCGGGTCGATCCAGGCGCTCGAGGCCATCAAGATGCTCCTCGGGCTCGGCGAACCGCTGGTCGGACGGCTCCTCGCGTACGACGCGCTCGACGGGACGTTCCGCACCTTCAAAGTGCGCCGGGACCCCCAGTGCCCGGCGTGCGGCGAGGATGCGGGGGAGATCGTCATCGCCGAGTACGACGACCTCTGCATGCCGCACCCGCGCTGAGCAGGTCGGGGCGGCGGCCGACGCCCGCGCACCGGCCGCCAGGCGTCTGCTCGATGCCTTCGGGCAGCTCCGGGGCCGGTCGGGCAGCTCCGGGGCCGGTCGGGCAGCTACGGCCGTTTTCAGGCTGTGTTCACCCAATCCCAACATCCTCCCAAGGTTTGCCTGAGATGATTCCGCCGTGAACGGTTTCATCGGCGCGCCGATCGGACCGGAGCGGAGGGGGACGCAGGGCCGCCGCCTCTGGCTCGTCCGGCACGGGGAGAGCTCGTGGAACGCGACGGGCCTCGTGCAGGGTCAGCTCGACCCGGGCCTGACCCCTCATGGGCGGGCACAGGCCGCACGTTGCGCCGAGACGCTCGCCGCAGGGCCGGGACCTGAAGTGCTCTACTCGAGCGACCTCCGCCGCGCCCTCGAGACGGCGGCCGCGATCGGGTCGAGGCTTTCGCTCGACGTCCACATCGACCCCCGTCTGCGGGAGCGGTCGCTCGGCGACGCAGAGGGCCGGCCGAGCGACCTTCTCGGCGCCGACCGATCGGGCGTCGTCGACGGGAGGGTCGTGGACGCGGACGCCGCCCCCGCGGGGGGAGAGTCGATTCGCCAGCTGTACGAGCGCGCGACCTCGTGTGCCGCGACGATTCTGGACGCGCATGCGGGGGACGTCGTCCTCGTCTGCCACGGAGGCGTGGTGCGCGTGCTGCTCGCGTGGCTCGACGGCGTGGAGCCCGGCCAGATGCCGTGGCCCGACGTCGACAACGCGCTGCCGCTCCTTCGCGACACGCCGGTTCCTTCAGTTGCCTGACCCAGAGGAGGATCGAGAGCGATGAACCCGACGACGCTCACGTTGCCGGATCGATCGGCGAAGCCCCGGGCCGAGGGGTTCACGATGATCGTGGACGGCGGGCTGCCGCTCGGAACGCTGCGCGACATCGTCGCAAGCGCGGGCGAGTATCTCGACTTCGTGAAATTCGGGTGGGGCACCGCCGTCGTGTCCCGTGAGCTCGGCGACAAGATGGAGCTGTTGCGGACCAACGACATCGACTTCTACTTCGGCGGCACGTTGTTCGAGAAGTACGTGCTGCAGAACCGGTTCGACGAGTTCCGCGCCCTCTGCGAGGAGTGGTCGTGCCGCTTCGTCGAGGTGTCGAACGGGACGATCGACCTGTCGAACCTCGAGAAGTCCGGGTACGTCCGCAAGCTCGCCGACGATTACTCCGTGATCTCCGAGGTCGGGTTCAAGGACGCGGAGCGTTCCGACCGGCTGGGTCCTCGGCGCTGGATCGAGTACGTGGAGGAAGACCTCGCTGCTGGCGCCGTGCTCGTCACGCTCGAAGCGCGCGAAAGCGGAAGCTCGGGGATCTGCCACGCCGACGGGCAGCTCCGCGTGGGGCTCGTCGAAGAGGTCGTGAGCGAGCTCCCCGTCGATCGTCTCCTCTTCGAAGCTCCGACCACCGCGCTCCAGGCGCACATGGTGCGCCGGGTCGGGGCCAACGTGAACCTCGGTAATGTTCCGCCTGCCGCGGTGCTCGCGCTCGAAACGCTCCGGCTCGGGCTCCGCGCGGACACCTTGACCGCATTCGAAGGGGACGAGCGATGAGAGACCATCTCTTCCATCTCGCCATCCCGGTGTCCGACCTCGAGCGCGCCCGCCACTTCTACGTGACACAGCTCGGGTGCAAGCTGGCCCGCAGCTATCCGGACCGGATCACCATCGACTTCTTCGGAGACCAGGTGGTCTGCCATCTCACGGAACCCGAGCCCCGCAGTGCGCCGCTGTCGCTCTATCCCCGGCACTTCGGCGTGACGTTCCGCAGGCGCAAGGACTTCGACCTGCTGTACGAGCTGGCGCAGCTTCGCAAGATCCAGTTCTTCAGGGACGTGGCCACCCGGTTCGAGGGGACCGCAGAGGTGCACAGCACCTTCGTGCTGCAGGATCCCTTCGACAACCTGCTCGAGTTCAAGCACTACCGCGACCCGAGGATGGCGTACTGAGGTGACCTTCGCGATCGGGTCTGCAGAGCGCGCTCGCAGCAGCCCCGCCTCCTCGGTGGCCAGCCTCGTCTGGCTCCGGTCGCGGACCTCGCCCGAGCACCCGTACCTCGAATCGGCCGGCGGCGGAACGGTCGTCACCTACGGCGGCGCGCGGCGGCTGGTGGCGCGTTGGGGCGCGCTCGTGGAGGATCTCGCCGTCCCCACGGCTGCGACGGTCGGCGTCGCGCTCCACGACCCGGTCGAGTTCGCCGTGGTCTTCCTCTCGTTGCTGGCCGCCGGGCGGACGGTCGCGCCGCTCGATCACGCTGCGACCGACGCCGAGCTCGCCGCCACCTGCGCCCGCACCCGCCCGCACATCGTCGTCTCCGACCGGTCGGCCCCTGAGCGGTGCCCGGTCGAGTGGCTGTCGATGCCTCCGGGATCCGGACTGCTCGAGGGGACATCGCCGAGCGCGCTCGGCACCGCCGGCGGCGCGGGCGGCGGGGTCGTGCTGTCCACGTCGGGGACGACGGGGGTCCCCAAGGTGATCCGTCTCGGCGAAACGCAGCTGCTGCACGCCGCGAGGTCGGTCGCCCGGGCCTGCGAGCTGTCGCCCGCCGACCGGGGATTCAACTCGCTGCCGCTTTTCCACATCAACGCCGAGGTCGTAGGCGTGCTCGCCACGCTCGTGGCGGGGGCGACCGTGGTGCTGGACGACCGGTTCCACCGCCACGGGTTCTGGCATGCGATGGGCCGGCACCGGGTCAGCTGGATCAACGCGGTGCCGGCCATCCTCGCAAGGCTCGCGACCCTCGAGGACGGTGAGCAGGTGCCGCCGGGCATCCGCTTCGCCCGGTCGGCCTCGGCCCCCCTTCCGGTGCCGGTGATGGAGCGGTTCGAGCTGGCGACCGGGATCCCGGTCGTCGAGACGTACGGCATGACCGAGGCGGCGAGCCAGATCACCGCCAACCCGTTCCGCGGTCCGAGGAAGCCCGGATCGGCGGGGCTGCCCGTCGGCACCGAGCTCCGCGTCGCGTCCGGGGGTGAGCCGGCGGCCTCTCTGGAGGTCGGCCACGTGGAGATCCGCGGGAAGAGCGTCATCCGGGCGTACGCGTCGACCGGCTATTCGGACCGCTTCGACGCCGACGGGTGGCTCCGGACCGGGGACCTCGGGTACCTGGACGCCGACGGGTACCTGTTCCTCGTCGGGCGCGAAGACGACGTCATCAACCGTGGCGGGGAGAAGATCTACCCCAAAGAGGTCGAGGACGCGGTCCTGGCCGAGCCCGACGTGGCGTCGGTCGCCGTCGTCGGGTGGGAGCACGAGGTCCTCGGTTGCGTGCCGGTCGCCTACCTCGTGGCGAAGGGGGTCACCGGTCCCGACGACGAGGGCCGCGCTGCCGAGGTGGTCGCCCGGGTGCACGAAGGCTGCACCCGCTTGCTCTCGCGCCCGAAGCGGCCGGTCGCCTACCACGTCGTCGGGAATCTGCCTCAGGGCGCGACGGGCAAGATCCGCAGGAGCGCCGTGAGCGGCGTGCCGGTGGTGTACTCGCTCCTCGTACGGTGACCACGCGCGCCTCGAAGCCTCGGCTCGACCACGTCGACGCGATGCGGCCTGTCAAGCAGGCCGGCGTCGTCTCGACGCACACGCTGATCTTCTTCGCGCCGGCCGCCGCGCTCTCAGTCGGGGGAGCGCTGATGCTGCTCCACGTCACCCGTGAGGCATTCCTGTTCATCTCCGCGTGCATGCTCACGTACGGCTACTCGGACCTGCACCGGATCGGCTACCGCTACTTCTACCGCCGGCGCTTCATCTCGGTGGCGGTGCCCTACATCTGCTGGACCCTGATCTATTTCCTGGTGTCGGTGCCGGGCTCGGGGTTCGGGGTGTGGAACGGCCTCGGGCACTTCGGTTACCTGCTCGGCACGGGCTACTACCAGCTCTACTACCTCCTCGTGATCATGCAGTTCTACGTGCTGTTCCCGGCGTTGTACTGGGTCGTGCGGCGATTCGCCGCGCGCCCGTGGCTCGTCGTGTGGGTCGTCCTCGCGATCCAGGTGCTGATGACGTCCCTCATGCATTGGGGCGTCCTTCCTCCCCACATGCGCGGCTACTGGGCGACGAGAGAGGTCACCTCGTACCTCTTGTACCTGGTCGCCGGCATGGTGGTGGCACTGAACCTCGACGCCGTGCACGGCTGGCTCGTGCGCAACGGCTGGAAGGTCTTCGCTGCGACGGTCCTGGCCGGCGCAGTCGCGGAGGGGTGGTACGTGGCGGCCCATGAGAACGCTGCGTCGTGGCTCGGCTCGGCGGCCGACCCGCTCCAGCCGATCGTGATCCCCTTCAACATCGGGGCCATCGCCTGCGTGTACCTCTTCGGGGTGTGGCTCGTCGAGCCCGGAAGGTCGCGCAGGATCCGCGCCATGGCGATGTCCGGCTCGGACAACTCCTACTCCGTCTATCTTGCCCAGATGCTCTTCGTGTACGCGCTGGCCGACCTCGGCTGGCGGTCGCTGAACGGCTCCCTGCCGTGGCCGGTCGTCTCCGCTGCCGCGGTGGCGATCGTCTTCCTCGGCTGCGTGCTCCTTTCGAGCATCCTGGCGCGCACCCCCCTCGCGGTGCCGCTCACCGGTCGCAAGCGGGAGCGCTGGGCCACGTGGCTTCCCCGCGACCTGCGTCGCGCGGAAGATGCGGAGCGGCGGGCGTTCGTCTCGCCGATCGACGTCGACGACGACGGGGACGCCCGCCAGGTGGACGGAGACCGGCCCGGCCGGTGGGGCGGCGCGACCGAGGCGACGGCCCGAAGCGGCTGATGTCACCGGCGGTCACGGCTCCTGGGCCTACGGCCGAGCGGGAGCGCGCCCCGCGCGTGTACCTGAGGGAATTCGACCTCTTCCGCGTCGTGGCGTTCGTGGCGGTCATCGCCCAGCACGCGGTGCTGTGGCCCGTGCCGGGAGGGAGCCAGGTCGGATGGAGCCTCGTCATGGTGCTCCACGCAACCCGGGAGGTCTTCTTCTTCCTCTCGGCGCTCCTGGCCTCCTACAGCCAGCTCGAGACACGGCGCACGCTCGCGGGGTTCTGGACCCGGCGCATCGGGATCCTGCTCGTGCCCTTCCTGGCCTGGACCGGGATCTACCTGCTGTACACCGTCGCGTCCGCATCGGGGCCCGTCACACTCGGCTCGACCGTCGTGAACTACCTGGAGAACGGCTACTACCAGCTGTACTTCCTCGTCGTCCTGTTCCAGGTGTACGTCGTCCTGCCCGGTGTCCTCTGGATCGTACGGCGCACCCGCGGGCACCACGCCCTCGTGTTCGGCGCGAGCTTCGCGTTGCAGCTCGCGATGATGACCTTCTCGCACTACTTCTCCTGGCGCACGGGGCCGCTCCACGCGCTTCGGGCCGTCGACCTCGTCCTCATCAACCCCCGCTACGTGATGGGGTACCAGCTCTACTTCGTGAGCGGCGCGCTCGCCGCTGCCCATCTCGGTGAGTTGCAGCGCTTCATCGAGCGCCACTCGGCGCGGATCCTCATGGCGGTGCTCGCGGTCGGCGCCGGGACCGAGGCGTACTACGCCTACGGACTCGAGATCGGGAACACGCCGGGTCATGCGTCCGACCTCTTCCAACCGGTCGCCGTGGTGTGGTTCCTGGCGGCATGCGCCGGGCTCTGGGCGCTCGGCTGCAGGTGGGCGCAGCGGGCTCGCCCCCGGGCGCCCGCGTCGTCCGACGGACTCGTCACGTGGGGAGCGGATGCCTCGGGCGGCTTCTACCTCGCGCACGTGCTCGTGCTCCAGCTCATCTACACCGGCCTCGCGCACGCGGGACTGACCGGCGCGTCGAACTGGGCGACGGCGAGCTTCCTCCTGTTCGTCGGGACGCTGCTCGGCACGGGGGTCCTCGTCGCGCTCGTGCGTCGGACGCCGCTGCGGACGGTCCTCACCGGACCGGACCGGCCGGCCCAGCGCGCCGCGTTGGGCGTCTACCCGCCGCCTCGCGAGCCGGCGATGGCCGAGGCGATCGCGCCGGCGATCACCCGATAGCCGTCGGGGGTCGGATGGATGTTGCCGAGGGTGCACATCCACGTCGACTCGCAGGCGGCCCGGACGGCCTTCGGCCCGGTCGCGCCCCGGCGCAGGTCCGACACCTTGGCGACGACGGCGTGCGCCGCGGCGTAGGCAGAGTTCAGCACGTCGTTCAGCCGATCGAAGACAGCGACGCTCCCCTGGGCGAAGGCGACGTCTCCGATACGGGCGGTCGCGACGTACGGATCGGCGTGCTCGAGGCCGACGATGAACAGGTGCGGACCGCCAGCCGCCCGCAGCGCGGCGAGGATCCCACGGACCGACTTCGACACCCTGGACATGGCGGTCGCCACGCAGGCCTGGTCGACCCGGTGGTGGAGCAGGCACGGCCACACGTCGTTGAAGCCCAGGTCGACCGTGACGAGGGCGACCTCGCCGGGATGACCCCGGATGAAGCGGACGGCTGTGGCGACCTCCGACCCGGCCGGGTAGGAGCATGGGCCGGCACCGTCGAGGGCGCCCTGTGCGGTGATGCCGGGGCAGCCGAAGTCGACCAGGCGCAGCCCGGGCCAGCGGTGCTGCTCCAGCTTCGTGAGGTCGTCGGTGTACCCCTGGTCGGTGCGCATGCCGCGGTGGTCGGAGCTCAGCGGCTGCACACCGACGGACTCGGAGGCGCCGATTGCCACGTAGTAGGGCCCCGTGTGCGCCGCGCCGACAGCGGCTCCCGCGGACGGGACGGCAACGCCGAACCCGACCGTGGTCATTGCGGCCGCGACCGCCGTGATGAAGAAGGCCCGCCGTCGCACGGCTCCGAACGTACCCAGCGCGCGCCTGTTTCGTACCGCGGGACTCACGTGGCGCGCGGTCCCGGACGCGCCTCGGCGCGCGTCAGCGGGGCGCGTGCGTGAAGGGACCCTCGTTTCCTGACGATCGGGTGACGAGGTTCACGATGCGCCCAGGCACGTAGACCACCCGCAAGGGCCGGACCCCGGTGGAGGCCACCGCCTGCTTCACCACGTCGTCCTCGCTTGCGTCCCGTGGCACTCGGATCCGGTGACGGAGCCTTCCGTCCACCTGGACGACGACGAGCGCCTCGTCCTCGTCGAGCGCGGCGGGGTCGACGGTGGGCCACGGTGCGCGGTGGATGCTCGAGGACCCGCCGAGGAGGTGCCAGAGCTCCTCTGCGAGATGTGGCGCGAGCGGCGCGAGCAGCTGGACGAGCGGCCGTAGCAAGACGGCCGCCTCGCCGGCCGCGCCACCGGCCTCGCCGCCGCGGGACCCGGCCGCGCCACCGGCCTCGCCGCCGCGGGACGCGACCGCGTCGACCGCTTCCATGAGGCGGGCGAGCGCGACGTTGAACCTGAACCGCTCGATGGCGTCACCCACCGCGACGATCGCCCGCCCGACCACCGGGTCCGTCACGGGGGCGCCGGGGCGCCCGTCTCCCGCCGTATGCACGGGGCCCTCGGACGCGACCGGGTCGTCGGCCGCGGCCGCCACGAGCGTCCACAGCCGTCCGAAGAACCGCTCGATCCCGGCGATCGTCTCGTCGTGGAAGCTGCCCCCCGCCTCCCAGGGGCACGTGAAGAGAAGCGCGCACCTGAGCACGTCCGCCCCGTGCGCCGCGACGTAGCCGTCGGGGCTCACGACGTTGCCACGGCTCTTCGACATCTTGGTTCCCTCCTTCACGAGGAGGCCGCCGAGCCGGATCCGGGGGAACGGCTCTTCGAACGGTACGAGGCCGAGGTCGAAGAGGGCCATCGTCATGAACCTCGCGTAGAGGTGGTGGCGCTGGACGTGCTCTGGTCCGCCCGCGTAGAAGTCGGGGCGGCGCGTCCGGGCAGGGTCCCACGCGACGTCGTCGCGCTCGGCAGACGGGTAGCGCAGGAAGTACCACGCCGAGTCGACGAAGGTGTCCGAGACGTCCGTCTCCCGCCGGGCCGGGCCCTCGCACGCAGGACACCGGGTCTCGACGAACGAGGGCACGCCGGCGAGGGGGGATTCTCCGGTGCCCGTGGGCCGGACGTCGGCGACGTGCGGGAGGAGCACCGGAAGCCGGTCGTCCCCTACGGCCACTGGCCCGCAGCCGGCGCAGTGGACGATCGGGATCGGCGGCCCCCAGTAGCGCTGGCGGGAGATGAGCCAGTCCCGCATCCTGTAGCGCACTGCCGGCTTGCCGACCCTCGCAGCGGCGGCGGCGTCGAGGAGCGCCGCGTCGGAAGAAGGGAGCCCGTGCGCCTCGGCAAAGACCCGGTCCCGCTCGTCGTGCGCGGGGACGCCCATGACCGCTCCGGTGCCGTAGGTCTCGATCACGTACGGCGCCTCGAGCACCGGAAGCTGCGTCCCCGAAAGCGGATGAGGGCGCGTGCCGCCCGCCGCAGGGTGGCCGGCGGCGACGGCGAGGAACGTGACGGCGGGAAGGGTCTCGGGACGCGTGGTGAACACCGTGAGGTCGCCGAAGTCGATCTCGCGTCCTTCCGACCTTCCGATCCAGTTCCGCTGGAGCCGCTTCGACCGCTCCGGCCAGTCGAGCCGGTCGAGCCCGTCGAGGAGACGCTCTGCGTAGGCCGTGGTGCGGAGGAACCACTGGCGCATCCGGCGCTCGGTCACCGCGGTCCCGCACCGCTCGCACCGGTCGCCCTCGGTCTGTTCGCGTGCGAGCACCGTGAGGCACGAGGGGCACCAGACGACCGGCGCCTCCGCCTGGTACATGAGGCCGGCGTCGAACAGGCGCGTGAGGATCCACTGCGTCCAGCGGTAGTAGCGGGGATCGCTCGTGTCCACGCTCCGGGACCAGTCCCACGCCATACCGCCGCGCGAGAGCTGGGCTCGGAAGGCGGCCTTCGTGCGGGCGGTCAGCGTCGCCGGGTGCGCCCCGGTGCGGAGGGCGAAGTTCTCGGTGTGGATGCCGAAGGCGTCGAAGCCGATCGGCTGGAAGAGCACGCGGCCCCGCATCCCTTGGTACCGCCCGTAGGCGTCCAGTCCCGAGTACCTGAAGACGTGCCCGACGTGGAGCCCCTCGGCCGAGGGGTACGGGAACTCGGCCAGGTTGTAGAAGCACCGCTCCGAGCGCGGCGAGATCAGCTCGCCCGGCGGCTCGTCCTGGTGCGTCTCGCGCCATCGGCGGCGCCATCGCTCTTCGATCTCGTGGAAGTCGTAGGGGAGTCGCATCGCTTCCTCACTGGGGCCGCCGCGGCGCTCGGGCCGTGCCGCGCCGGCGTGACGGGGCAACAAAAAACCTCCTGCCGCAGCAGGAGGTCGGACGCGAGCGCGGTGGGGCGCTCGCGGTCAGGTCAGCAGGACGGTCGTGGTCGCACGCATGGTCCGATCAGTAGACATGGTTCCGCCGTCGCCGTCAAGGACCGGCATCGGCTTCACAGCACCCATCCCACCGGCCGCGGCCCACGTGGCCGCTCGCCGGCCCCTCGCCGTAGCCTGGGACCGTGGCCACGATGGACGAGAGCACGCGCCGGACCACGTCGGGAATCGAGGTCCGCCCCGTCTACGGGCCCGACGCGCTCGACGGGTGGGTCCCCGAGGAGAAGCTGGGCGAGCCCGGCAGCTATCCCTACACCCGCGGGGTCCATCCCGAGATGTACCGGCGCCGCCTGTGGACGATGCGCCAGTACGCGGGGTTCGGCACCGCCGAAGCGACCAACGAGCGGTTCAGGTTCCTCTTGCAGCACGGCCAGACGGGGCTCTCGTGCGCGTTCGACCTGCCGACCCAGATGGGGTTCGACTCCGACCACCCACGCGCGGAGGGAGAGGTGGGGAAGGTCGGCGTCGCCATCGACTCGCTCGCCGACATGCGCCTGCTGCTCGCGGGACTGCCGCTCGACGCGGTGACGACGTCGATGACCATCAACGCGACCGCCGCCATCTTGCTCCTCCTCTACCAGCTGGTCGCAGAAGAGCAAGGGGTGGCCGCGGGCTCGCTCGGCGGGACGATCCAGAACGACATCCTCAAGGAGTACGTGGCCCGCGGCACCTACATCTACCCGCCGCGGCCATCGATGCGACTGATCGTCGACACCTTCTCGTACTGCCGTGCGCACCTCCCGAACTGGAACACCATCTCGATCTCCGGCTACCACATCCGCGAGGCGGGCTCGACGGCGGTGCAGGAGGTCGCGTTCACCCTCGCCGACGGCATCGCGTACGTGGAGGCGGCGCTCGAGGCGGGGCTCGCGGTCGACGAGTTCGCGCCGAGGCTGTCGTTCTTCTTCAACGCGCACAACAACCTCTTCGAAGAGGTTGCGAAGTTCCGTGCCGCGCGCCGCATGTGGGCGCGGATCATGACCGAGCGCTTCGGCGCGAAAGAAGACCGCTCCAAGGTGCTCAGGTTCCACGCCCAGACCGGAGGCTCCACCCTCACCGCGCAGCAGCCCGACATCAACACCGTGCGCGTGACGTTGCAGGCACTTGCGGCGGCCCTCGGAGGCACCCAGAGCCTGCATACGAACGGGTTCGACGAGGCGCTCGGCCTCCCGACCGAGAGGGCCGCCAAGTTGGCACTCCGAACCCAGCAGATCGTCGGCTACGAGTCGGGGATCGCGGACACCGCAGACCCGCTCGGCGGCTCCTACTTCGTCGAGTCGCTCACCGACGAGGTCGAGCGGGGCGCGCTCGAGTACCTGGAGCGGATCGACGCGATGGGTGGCGCGGTCGCGGCGATCGAGGCCCGGTTCCTCCAGGAGGAGATCGAGGCGGCCGCGTACGCGTACGCCAAAGCCGTGGACGACGGCGAAGTCGTCGTCGTCGGGGTGAACCGCTTCGTCGACGAGTCGGTAGAAGTGGCCGAGGTGTTCCCCATCGACCCCGAGCTGCAGCGCGCACAGGTAGCTCGCCTCGAGCGGGTCCGTGCCGAACGTGACGCAGGCGCGGTCGAGGCGGCGCTCGACGACGTCCGCGCGGCGGCGCGTGGGAGCCAGAACCTGCTCGTCCCCATGAAAGAGGCGCTCCGCCGGATGGCGACCCTCGGCGAGGTCTCCGACGCGTTGCGTGCCGAATGGGGGGTCTACAGCCCCGGCGGCTGAGCTGGGCGAAGGAGGTGCTCGCGCAGCGCCGGGTCGGTCGCGGCGTCGATCGCCGTCCACGCCATCGCGATGGCCCCGTCGCGAACGGCGGCGTCCGCCGAAGGACCGGCGCACGCCGCGGCGAACGCGTGCTGATGGTTGACCGCTCCGCCCGCGTCGATGCCGAGCAGCGGATGGATCGTGGGCACCGCGAGCGACACGTTCGCCATGTCGGTGGAGAACGTGGGCAGCGGCACCCCCCCGTCGTCGAGGGAGAAGCGCCGGCCGAGCGCCTCCGCGTTCGCACGGTACGCCTGCAGGAGCGGGGTGTCGCTCTCCATGTGCGAGTAGACGGGGCACTGCTCCTCGTAAGCGACCGTGGCGCCCGTGGCGAGGGAGCCGGCGTCGAAGCACGCACGCACGCGAGGCTCGAGCAGCTCGAGGTCTGCGAGCGTCGTCGCCCGGCACATGAAGCGACCTCGGACGGTCTCGGGGATGATGTTCGCCGCGGCGCCCCCGTCCATGACGTACCCGTGCACCTGGTCGCCGGGGCGCAGCTGTTGGCGGAGCAGGCCGATCCCCACCTGCGCGACGGTCATCGCGTCGAGCGCGTTCACGCCCTCCCAGGGAGCGGCGGACGCGTGCGCCTCACGTCCGCGGTAGATCACGTCGAAATGAGAGACGGCGAGGCACTTCCCGGCGAGCCGGTCGGCGGGCCAGGGGTGCACCATCATCGCCGCGTGCACGCCGTCGAACGCGCCGCGCTCGAGCATGAGCACCTTGCCCCCGCCACCTTCTTCGGCGGGCGTCCCGAGTACGAGGACGGTGAGCCCGACCTCGTCTGCCACCTCTGCGAGCGCCAATCCCGCGCCGACGGCCGCCGCGGCGATGACGTTGTGCCCGCAGGCGTGGCCGACGTCGGGCAGGGCGTCGTACTCGGCGCAGATGGCGACGACGAGAGGTCCCGAGCCGGCGCGCGCCGTGAAGGCCGTGGGCATGCCGAAGGCATGCGAGGTCAGGTGGAAGCCCGGCACCCCCTCGAACATGGCTGCGACCGCAGCTGCGGACCGGTGCTCTTCGAACGAGGTCTCGGGGTTCGCGTGCAGGTCGTGGCTGAGGGAGAGCAGGTCCTTCTCGCGCCGCTCGACGGCGGACACTGCGCGGGCTTTCGCGTCCACTGCGGCGCTATTCGATGACCGCGACCACGTCGCCGCCGCCGACCGAGTCTCCTGCGGCGACACGGACCTCCTTCACGACGCCGTCTCGTCCTGCACCGATGGCGTTCTCCATCTTCATGGCCTCGAGGATGCAGATGGTCTGCCCGGCCTCGACCGTGTCCCCGGCGGCCACGAGCACCTTCACGATCGTGCCCTGCATCGGGACGGTGACCGTTCCGGTCCCGGCGTCGGTGCTCGCGGAGCGTGCCGCGTGAGCACGCTGGCGTCCCGCCCCGCCGGGCGCAGCCGTCGTGGCGACGGCTGACGCCACAGCGCCCGCAGGCACCCAGAGCTTCAGCCGGTAGCGGCGGCCGTCGACCTCGGCGGTGATCTCGCGGGCTTCCAGCCCCTCGGTCCCCCGCGGGGCGGCCGGGGGGGGG
>DAIRCY010000018.1:0-631 GCA_036796435.1 Acidimicrobiales bacterium | reverse complement strand
CAGTCGTGAGATGGGAAAGGTCCAGCTGCTCCTCCACCCACTTCGTGGAGTGGCGGGCGGCCGCGAAGTCCTCGTGCGAGAGGATCGCGATGTCGGCCGGGATGGTGGTGGCGATGCCCTCGATCCGCGTTTCCTCGAGGGCACGCAGCATGCGCCGGCGGGCCGAGTCGCGGTCTTCGGCCCAGACGACGAGCTTCGCGACGAGGTTGTCGTAGTACTGGCTCACGGCGTCCCCGGCCGCGTAGCCGGCGTCGAGACGGACGCCCGGCCCTGCCGGCGGCTCGAACACCGTGATCGTCCCGGGCGACGGGGCGAACCGCCCGCCAGAAGGGTCCTCTGCGTTGATACGCACCTCGATCGCGTGGCCGCGCCGCTCGATGTCGTCCTGACGGAAGTCGAGCGGCTCGCCGGCGGCGACGCGGAGCTGCCACGCGACGAGGTCGAGTCCGGTGACGAGCTCGGTGACGGGGTGCTCCACCTGGAGCCGGGTGTTCATCTCGAGGAAGTAGAAGTCGCCGTCCTCGTAGAGGAACTCCACCGTGCCGGCGTTCACGTAGCCGCACGCTTCGGAGACCTTGACCGCGGCCGCTCCCATCGCGCGTCGCACCTCGTCGGGGAAGTCGGGTGCGGG
>DAIRCY010000017.1:26919-35729 GCA_036796435.1 Acidimicrobiales bacterium | reverse complement strand
TGGAGATGAAGGACCTCCTCGGCGGCAAGGGCGCCAACCTGGCGGAGATGACCTCCGTGCTGGGACTGCCGGTGCCCCCCGGCTTCACCATCTCGACGGACGCCTGCCGCGCGTACATGGAAGGCGGGTGGCCCGACGCGCTGAGCGGTGAGGTGGGCCGGGCGCGCCGGCGGCTCGAGCGGGCGATGGGCAAGGAGATCGGCGACCCGGTGGACCCCCTCCTCGTGTCCGTCCGCTCGGGCGCGAAGTTCTCGATGCCCGGGATGATGGACACGGTCCTGAACCTCGGGCTCAACGACCAGTCGGTGGAGGGGCTCGCCAAGCAGACCGACGACGAGCGGTTCGCCTACGACTCCTACCGGCGCTTCGTCGCCATGTACGGACGGATCGTCCTCGGGATCCCGGGCGAGGAGTTCGACGCGCTCTTCGACGCGGCGAAGGAGCTCGCCGGCACGACGTCCGACGCGCGGGTCCCGGTCGAGCTGCTCCGCTATCTCGTCGACTCCTACCAGCAGCTCGTCGAGCGGCACACGGGTGTCCCGTTCCCCCAGGACCCCGACGACCAGCTGCGCGGCGGGATCGAGGCCGTGTTGCGCAGCTGGAACGGCCCCCGTGCGGTCGCCTACCGCGAGCGCGAGCACATCCCCCACACGCTCGGCACCGCGGTGAACGTGCAGGCGATGGTGTTCGGCAACCGTGACGACCGGTCCGGGACGGGCGTCGGCTTCACCCGGGACCCGGCGACCGGCGCCAAGGGCGTGTACGGGGACTTCCTCGTGAACGCCCAGGGCGAGGACGTGGTCGCAGGCATCCGCAACACCGAGCCGCTCTCGGCGCTCGAGCGAACGTTTCCGCGCGTCTACCGCGAGCTGATGGGCATCTTCGAACGGCTCGAGGGCCACTACCGCGACATGTGCGACACCGAGTTCACGATCGAGCAGGGCAAGCTATGGATGCTCCAGACGCGTGTGGGCAAGCGGACCGGCCGTGCGGCGCTGAAGATGGCGGTCGACATGACCAAGGAGCCGAAGATCCGGCTCAGCCGCGCGGAGGCGGTGTCCCGGATCAGCGAGGACCACCTGTCAGCCGTGCTCCACCCGCAGTTCGCGGGCGGCGGCCACGAGGTCATCGCGAAGGGGCTCGCCGCGTCACCCGGCGCGGCCGTCGGCCGCGCCTACTTCAGCGCGGACGATGCCGAGGCCGCCGCCAAGCGCGGCGAGCACGTGGTCCTCGTGCGGAACGAGACCTCGCCCGAGGACGTGCACGGCATGCTCGCGGCCCAAGGCGTCCTCACCGCGCGCGGAGGGCTCGTGAGCCACGCCGCGGTGGTGGCGCGCGGCTGGGGCAAGCCCGCGGTCGTAGGGGCGGAATCGCTGCGCATCAGCCGGCACGGCTTCACCGCGGGCGGCGTCAGCGTCGCAGAGGGCGACTGGATCTCGATCGACGGCACGACCGGCGACGTCGTCGCGGGCAAGGTCGAGCTCATGGCCGCCGCGCCGCCCCCCGAGTTCGACGTCGTGCTCGGCTGGGCCGACGAGATCCGCGAGGGGCAGCTCGGCGTGCGGGCGAACGCCGACACCGGCGAGGACGCCGCCAACGCCCGCCGGCTGGGCGCCGAGGGGATCGGCCTGTGCCGCACCGAGCACATGTTCTTCGGGGACGACCGGCTCCCCGTGGTCCGCAGGATGATCCTGGCCGAAGGGGAGGAGGAAGAGGCCGAAGCGCTCGAGCAGCTGCGCGAGGTGCAACGCCAGGACTTCGTCGCCATCCTCGAGGCGATGGACGGCCTCCCGGTCACGGTGAGGCTGCTCGACCCGCCCCTCCACGAGTTCCTTCCGTCGACCGAGGAGCTGGCGATCAAGGAGGCCACGGCCGGACTCAGCGACGAGGAGCGCCGGCTCTACGAGGCGGCGAAGTCGTGGCAAGAGGCGAACCCGATGCTCGGGACCCGCGGTGTGCGGCTCGGGGTGATCAAGCCGGGACTCTACGCGATGCAGGTGCGTGCGCTCATGGAAGCGGCCCGCGATCGCGCCGCCGCAGGGGGTCACCCGGTCGTCGAGATCATGATCCCCCTCACCGTCACCCGGGAGGAGCTCGCGCTCGCGCGCAGCTGGGTGGAAGGGGCGATCGCCGCGTCGTCGGAGCCCGACGGCTCCCGGACGAACGGCGTGAGTCGGGGCCGGCGACGGGCGCGCGGCTCGGCCAACGGCGCCGGGGTCGACGTGAAGATCGGCACCATGATCGAGACGCCGAGAGCTGCCCTGCGAGCAGGAGAGATCGCCCAGGTGGCCGACTTCTTCTCGTTCGGCACGAACGACCTCACCCAGATGACGTTCGGGTTCAGCCGCGACGACGTGGAGGGCCGGATGATGTCGACGTACCTCGACAAGGGGCTGCTCACGCGCAACCCGTTCGAGACCGTGGACGTCGACGGGGTGGGCGAGCTGGTCCGGCTGGCGACGACGCGGGGCCGGGAGGCCAAGCCGGAGCTCAAGGTGGGCGTCTGCGGCGAGCACGGCGGCGACCCCGCGTCGATCCTGTTCTTCTACGACGCCGGCCTCGACTACGTGAGCTGCTCGCCGTACCGCGTCCCTGTCGCCCGTCTCGCAGCGGCGCAGGCGGTGATCGCGGCGGACGTCCCCCCGACGCCGAAGAGCACTGGCCGCGCACGCGGCCGAGCGGCTTCCTCGGGGCGTGTCGCCGGTGGGTCCGCGCCTCGGGCCCGGAGCGGATCGGGCCGTCCTCGGCCGAAGGCTCCCGCGTCGTCCGCGCGGGCGTCGAAGGCGACGAGCGCGAAGAAGGCGGCGAGCAAGTCCAGGGCCACGAGGGCGCTCGGGGCGTCGCGGCCCGTGAAGGCCGTGCGGCGGGGCCCGGGGGCCCACAACGGGAAGCGAGGCGGGCGCCACTGATGGCGGTACCCTCCGCAATGTGACGATCCCCGACGAGGAGGTGGCGCAGGTGCGCTCGGCCACCGACATCGTCGCCCTCGTCTCCGAGCACGCGGCGCTCCGTCAGCAGGGGCGCAGGTGGGTGGGGCTCTGCCCGTTCCACACCGAGAAGACGCCGTCGTTCAGCGTCAACGCGCAGGAGGGCTTCTACTACTGCTTCGGCTGCCAGGCGTCGGGCGACGCGATCACCTTCGTCCGTGCGACCGAGCACATGGACTTCGCGGACGCGGTGCGCTTCCTCGCGGACCGCGCCGGCGTCGTCCTGCACGAGACCGAGGAGGGGACCGCCGACCGCAAGCGGCGGACCGAGCTGTTCGACGCGATGGCCAAGGCGGTCGCGTGGTACCACGAGAGGTTGCTGTCCGCGCCTGATGCAGGTCGCGCACGTGACTACCTGCGTTCGCGTGGCTACGACGGCGCGATCGTGCGGCGGTTCCAGCTGGGCTGGGCTCCCGACGAGTGGGACGCGATGACGTCGGCGCTCGGCTTGCCGGCCCAGGTGGCGACCGACGCAGGACTCGGGTTCGTGAACCGCGCGGGACGGCTCCAGGACTCGTTCCGGGCGCGCGTGCTGTTCCCGATCTTCGATCCGTCGGGACGCGCGGTCGCGATCGGCGGGCGGATCCTCCCGCTGACCGGCGACGGAACGCCTTCCGCCGCCGGGCGTGCCGAACCCAAGTACAAGAACTCCCCCGAGACGCCGATCTACTCGAAGCGCCGCACCCTCTACGCGCTGAACTGGGCGAAGCACGACGTGGTCGCCACCGGCGAGGTGGTCGTGTGCGAGGGCTACACCGACGTCATCGGCTGCTTCACGGCCGGGGTCGAGCGCGCGGTCGCGACCTGTGGCACGGCGCTCGGAGAAGACCACTTCCGGCTCCTCCACAACTTCGGGCGGCGCATCGTGCTCGCCTACGACGCCGACCAGGCGGGACAGTCGGCCACGGCGCGCGTCTACGAGTGGGAGCGCCGTCACGACGTCGACCTTCGGGTCGCCGCGCTGCCCAGGGGGTCCGACCCCGGCGACCTGGCGCGCTCTGACCCCGAGGCGCTGAGGACGGCGGTGTCGTCGGCCGTGCCGTTCCTCCAGTTCCGCGTCGACCGGGTCCTCGCCGCGCACGACCTTTCGACCCCCGAGGGGCGCGCGAAGGCGGCGGAGGCTGCGCTGTCGGTCATCGGGGAGCACCCCGACGCGTTGGTGCGGGACCAGTACGTCATGCGCCTCGCGGACGCCACGCGACTCGAATCCGAGCTCCTGCGGGCCCAGGCGGCGGCGGCGGCGTCAGTTCCAGCCGCAGCGTCCCGAAGAGAGCGGACCGAGCGGCCGCCCCGGCGGAGCGGACCCGTCGTCAACGGCAGGTCGGACGGGCATCGTGTCAACCGGCCCGGCCTCGAAGCCCTCAGGCTCGCCGTCCACCGGCCGGACCTCGTCGCCGACAGGCTCGAGGAGGTGCTCTTCGTCGACGTCCTGCAGCGACGGGCGTTCGTGGCGCTCGCCCGGGCCGACAGCGTCCGCGCCGCGGTCGACGGGGCGGACGACGACGTCGCCGACCTGCTGCGCCGGTTGTCCGTCGAAGAGCCGTCGGTCCCCGACGATCCCCAGGTCGATCCCGCAGACCCGGTGATCGCCCAGCTGGTCCGGGAGGCCACCCGCAGGGCGCTCGCCGGGCGACAGGCCGCCGCACGCTCCGGCCAGGTCGATCTCGCCGACGTGGCCGCCGAGACCGCCGCCGTCCGGAGGTGGGTCGAAGACCTGGAGACCCCCGTTGCCGGCCGCGAGGCGGAGGCCCGATTGGTAGCGTGGTTGGTCGGCGCACCACAGGAAGGTCCCGTGAGGGGCGGACCTCGGACGAGGACGGCGGAACCTGGATGAACACGGACGGGGGACCCCCCAAAGAGGAAGGGACCGTTCGCAGCGTCAAGAGTCAGAGCAGCGGTTCGAGCACCGCCCAGACGGCGTCGCGGGGTTCACGCAAGGCGAAGGCGACTGACTCCTCCGGCTCCTCCGACTACTTCAACGGGAGCGCGGAAGACCCCGTCCACACCTACCTGAAGGAGATCGGGAAGGTCCCCCTCTTGAGCGCCGAGCTCGAAGTCGAGATGGCGCGGCGCATCCAGGCGGGCAACGAGGCGGCCGCACGGCTTGCGGCGCACGCAGAGGCAGAAGCCGCAGCGGACGGATCCCCGGGGCGTCTCATGCCGGCTGACGAGCTCCTCGCCGACCAGCGCACCGTGCAACGGGGCGAACAGGCGAAGGAAGCCCTGATCGAGGCGAACCTGCGGCTGGTCGTCTCCATCGCCAAGCGGTACCGGAACCGAGGGCTCGCCTTCTTGGACCTCATCCAAGAGGGGAACCTCGGGCTCATGCGGGCGGTGGACAAGTTCGACTACGAGAAGGGGTTCAAGTTCTCGACGTACGCGACCTGGTGGATCCGCCAGGCGATCACCCGTGCGATCGCCGACCAGGCGCGCACCATCCGGATCCCCGTCCACATGGTCGAGACGATCAACAAGGTCGTCTGGGCCCAGCGCCAGCTCCTCCAGGAGCTCGGGCGCGAGCCCACCCCCGAAGAGGTGGCCCAACGCGTGGAGTTCCCGATCGAGCGGGTGCGCGAGATCCAGCGGCTCAGCCTCGACACGATCTCGCTCGAGCAGCCGGTGGGGGACGAGGACGACTTCAGCCTTTCCGACCTCATCGAGGACCGGAGCGCGGTGGTGCCCGACGACGCCGCCACCCGCGCAATGCTCGATCGAGCGGTGAAGGTCGCTCTCGGCTTTCTCACCGAGCGCGAGCAGGACATCGTCCGATTGAGGTTTGGTCTCGACGACGGGAAGATCCGTACCCTCGAAGAAGTGGGCAAGGAGTTCGGCGTCACCCGCGAGCGCGTCCGCCAGATCGAGTCGAAGACCCTCGCAAAGCTGCGTCGCCCGGACGCGGCGTTCTTGCTCCGCGACTATCTCGAAGAGGCCTGAACGCGCCCTTCGCGCTCCCGTGCCGCTTTGGTAGGCTGGCCAGCCGACCCTTCCGGGGTGGCGCAATCGGCAGCGCAGCGGACTGTTAATCCGTTGGTTCTGGGTTCGAGTCCCAGCCCCGGAGCTACACCGGATCTGGCCGGAGTCTCGCGGGGCCTTCTGCCGAGCACGCGATGGCCTTGATCGAGGGAGGAGGCGCGGGTGGCCGTGGTCGTCGACAGCGACCTCGAGCGGGTGGACTGGACCCGCGCCAAGGCCGATCTCGCTGCGGACGACTTCGACAACGGCAGGTCCCCGGCGGCGTTGCGCCGCTCGTTCGAGGCGGCCGCGCACGCCGCGCTCGCGTGGGACGGGACGAGGCTCGTCGGGATGGCACGCCTCCTGAGCGACGGAGTGTGCAACGCGTACCTCGTGGACGTCTGGACCGCTTCCTCCCACCGCCACCGAGGGATCGGCCCCGCCATGGTGCGTTACCTCCTCGAGCGGGTGCCCGGCCAGCCCGTCGGGTTGCAGACCTCCGACGCCGGCGACTTCTACGGCCATCTCGGCTTTCGACCCCAGCCCGACTTCCTTGCGACCGTCGTCGGCCGCTGGCTTGAGAACGACGGCAACCGCGAGGCGGACCGGCGCCGTCCGTGCGAGCGGCCGTGGGGCACCTTCTCGATCCTCGACGGCGGCCACGGCCACAAGGTGAAGCGAATCGTCGTCGGGGCGGGGCGCCGGCTGAGTTACCAGCGCCACCAAAGGTGGGCGGAACACTGGTTCGTAGTGTCCGGCACGGCCGAAGTTGTCCTCGAGGGACGTGTCCGGCGGCTCGGCCCGGACGACGACTACGGGCGAGCGGGCACCACCGGTTGAGCTGAGCCGCGGTCAGATGACGAGCCGCATCTCCTTGCCGCCGGCACGAGGTCGGAAGCCCAACGAGTGGTACAGCGACTCGCCTGCGTCGGTCGCGTGCAGGTCCACTCGCCGGACTCCCCGCTCCGTGAGCTCGTCGAGGAGGAGGGCGAGGACCGCCCGGGCCATGCCCCGTCTCCGCCACTGCGGGTCCGTCGAGACCGAGGAGAGGTATGCCGACGCGCCTGTCGGCCTCGACGGGGCGGGGATCCTCGTAAGGAGCTCGGCCAACGCCGAGGCGGCGAGGCCGGTCCCTCGAGGCTGGTCGACGACCGCGCCGATCAGCGTGCCTGCCCGCAGGCAATTCTCGAGGTGGGTACGGCAGCGGGGCTGCCAGTCGGTCTGGGTGGTGTCGATGCCCATCGAGGCGAACATGACCGCGCGAAGCCGCACGAGCTCCGCTGCGTCGTCGTCCCGGGCCAATCTCGCCGTGAACGGCTCGGCGCTGGAAGAGGGGAGTGAGTCGCCGGCCACCGACGTGAACGACGAGGTCGATGGCGTCATGTGCTCGAGGCTCGGGTCAGGCCGTACCGTGGGGCGTTCGCAACTCATGGGAGAGAGTATGGACGCCGCCCCGCTGATCGCGTGCAGGGTCCTCGGCGCAGACGACTGGCCGACGTGGCGGTCGCTCCGCCGTGAGGCGCTGGCAGACGCTCCCGACGCGTTCGGATCGTCGCTCGCGCAATGGAGCGGGTCCGGCGACAGCGAGGAACGGTGGCGAGGGCGACTCGTCGCGGTTGCGCACAACGTCGTGGCCGAGCTCGGCGGGAAGCCGGTTGGCATGGTGAGCGCGACGGCGCCTGCGGGCGGAGACGTCGAGCTTCTCTCCATGTGGGTGGCACCGTCGGCGCGCGGGAAGGGTGTCGGCGACGCGCTCGTGGCCGAGGTCTGCAGGTGGGCGCAGGAGAGTGGAGCGCGACGGGCGCTCCTCGACGTCCGCTCCGCGAACGGCCACGCGATCACCCTGTACGAGCGGCACGGCTTCGTCGACGCCGGGCCTGCCTCGCAGCCCGGTGACCCGCACCCCGAGCGGCGCATGGTGGCCGTGCTGGACGAGCGGGTGGAGTGATGGCCGAGACCGGCACGGGAGAGCTCAGCGGTCTGATCGACCTGTTCTCGCCGTCGCATCGCGCCGACCCGTACACCGGCTACGCGCGCCTTCGCGAGCACGCGCCAGTCTGGGAGGCGGCTCCGGGCTTTCTCGTGCTGAGTCGCTACGCGGACTGCGCCCGGGTGCTCCGCGACGGCCGGTTCGGTCACCTCGAGGGCGCGGAGGCGGAGCTGCGCCGTGGACGGGCGCGCCGTGCGGGGTACCTCGACGATGACGGCGCCAGCCACTCCGACGAAGTGCCGGTGAGGTCGTTCTTGATGCTGAACCCGCCGGATCACACACGTCTGCGCCGGCTCGTCTCCCGTTCGTTCACCCCGCGACGGGTCGAGGAGCTCGGGCCGATGATCGAGGATCTCACGGCGGGGCTGCTCGACGGGGTCCGCGGCCGGGGCCCCTTCGACGTCGTCGAGTCGCTCGCGTCACCGCTCCCTGTCGCGGTGATCAGCGAGCTGTTCGGGGTCCCCGAGGCGGACCGTCCGCTCCTCGTCCAATGGTCCCATGCCCTCGCCCGTTCGATCGAGCCGGCGTTCCTCCTGTCGGCCGACGAGCGACGTGCGCAGGTGGCAGCCCGCGAGGAGTTCGCGTCGTATCTGTTCGAAGAGATCGCGCGCCGCCGCCGCGCTCCGCAGAGCGATCTCGTCTCGGACCTCGTGGCCGTCCACGACTCCGGTGACTCGCTCACGGAAGCAGAGATCGTCGCGACGTGCATCCTTCTTCTGATCGCGGGCCACGAGACGACGACGAGCTTGATCGGCAACGCCCTCTACGCCTTCCTCGGGCATCGAGGGCAGTACGAGGACCTCGTCCGCCACCCCGACCTCGTCTTTGTCGAGCGGGAGGGCGCCTCCATCGGGATCGGGGCGGCCCGCGAGGTCATCCGG